>SYDZ01000291.1 GCA_005801025.1 Actinomycetota bacterium | reverse complement strand
GTCATCGCTACCAGAAGTCCGCGTCCACGCACCTGTGAACTACCGAGTTGAGGAGGTCCCTGACGAAGTTCCATGGCTCCCGTGAGATATGAATTACGAAAAGTTGAAGACTCTGATTGGTAACCCAACTGTTCAAGCGTGTCAGCCTGCAAAGCGCGAGCTTCACCATGTGTTGGATTGGCAAAAATTAAATGATTGACGAGTTCAGCAACCCAGCGATAGTCGCCGGCAGCGAATGCCGTGCGTGCTTTGGCCAGTAGTGCTTCGGCTCCTCCTGCGAGATCGACGTAACGTTGACCAACTTCAACGGGGGGTAATTTATAGAGGTTGGCAGGGTTGCAGTCGTACCAACTGAGATAGCGCTGATAGACCGCCTTGCTGTTGTGTACCAGATCTCCGTAGAAACCACGGGTGTGATCATGAGCCAAAAAATCATCGGGCAATTCAAGTTTGTCAGCAATTTCTAATGCGTTTAGGCCGAGATTTGCTTGACGCATAGTCTGATCGTGCATCCATTTATAGAGATCGCGTTGCAATTCTAAGAACTCAATGAGATCGTCATTGCCCCAGCGAGGCCAATTGTGAGAAGTGAACAAGACTGTGGTTCGGGCACCAAAAAGTTCAATACTTTCGTTGATGTATTTTGACCATTTGAGGGAGTTGCGCACAAGAGCACCGCGAATCGGGACCAAGTTGTGCATGGTGTGTGAGCAGTTTTCCGCCATACACAAACCGTTGAGATCTGGAAAAAAGAAGTTCATCTCCGCAGGTGCTTCGGTTTCTGGTGTGAGTTGAAAGATGATCCGCACTCCATCGACGGTCATTTCTTCACCGGTGTACGTGATGTCGTGAGTTGGAGCGATGAGCCCTGGGGGACCCACGGGAACGGAATTGCCGAGACCACAATCCACATGTCCTTTTGGGCCCGCGGGCAACATTGGACCAAATTGATAAGTACCGCGTCGTCCCATTGCTGGGCCAGCGATGACATTCTCGCCGATCGTCTCGGCCATAAAACCCACTGGTGCGATGACTTGGCAACGACCAGCGGTGACATCTTCTTGTGTTGTGACACCGTTGACTCCACCGAAATGGTCGGCGTGAGAGTGGGTGTAGATCACGGCAGTCACTGGGCGATATCCGAGATGTTGGGTGACTAGTTCATAGCCAGCGCGTGCAGTGTGTTCAACGGTGAGTGGATCAATGACCACCCAGCCCGTCTCACCTGTGATGAAAGTGATATTTGAAATGTCGTAACCGCGCACCTGCCAGACACCTTCAGTCACTTTGAATAAGCCATGATTGGCATTGAGCTGGGCATGACGCCACAAAGCTGGATGCACTGTGTCAGGGGGTTCGGTTTGAAGAAATGCGTAAGCCGAGATATCGGAGACCCTGCGGCCGTTGTCGTCAGTTATCTGACCTGTGGGAAGCGAAGCGATGAACCCGCGTCGAGCGCGTTCAAAATCCGCAGGATCGAGTTCAAACTCGACAGAGCGATTGCGCTCGCTGGTATGGCGTGAGGCATCTTTTGGTGATAGGTCGTGCGAATTCATCGTGTGCTCCTGTGGACCTATCGAACTTTAGTGCATGAATAATCAGATGTGTGACAGAAGAACTGACCTCACAGATCTAATTCGTTTGTCGCGACTCTTGGATGACTTCAGCACAAAGTGCTTCAACGTGTTTGACATCCACGCCGAGTTTGTCAGCGATGTGTACTGACCACACGAGTGATTGAAGATATGATTCAAAGTCTATTTGAGAGCGAGATTCCAATTTTTTTGCTTGGCGATTCTGAGTGACCATCACCAAGGTAGATAGAAAGATGGCCTCAAGACTGACGATCATGGTGAGGGTGCTGTAGCCAACGTCAAATTGTCCGGAAGAGCCCAAAACTCCCATATGAAACATAATCCAAATGGAGAACCACACTAAGTGGAGATAGACAAATTTCATTGAACCAGCGAATCCAGTTACCTTGTCGGTTGTTTTCTCCTCTCTGCTACGAAGTTTTTTGAAATACATACGTTCTTGACTGATGTCCCAATGATCAAGGTTGAACATGCGGCCATCTACCTTGCCGTCGCTTTCATCAATGATTCGGCAGGCGTCGCAGGAATGGGCTGGTAAATCGGTGTTAGTCATGTCGCTAACTTAGGGGAAATCTGCAGGTTTACAGAACACTTCTGCTACCGTGACCCGTGACCCGTGACCCGTGAGGTGGGAGGAATCTGATGAAGAAATCTTTGAAATTGAAGTCAGCGATGGTAGGACTGTGGCTGGTCATCGTGAGTTGTTCTGGAGATGAGTCGTCCACTGATACTTCAACTGGACCGAGTGATTCTGCAGTGTCGACCGAGGCTCCATCAACTGGTGCGCCTGTGGAACCTGGTTTCACTGCGGTGACACCGACGACAGGCACTGTTGGTGAAGTCACGATTGAGGGGCCGATTACCGTGAGTAATCGTGTGCCACTGCCTGACTTCTTATCTGAAGCTCCGAGGGGCCCTGTTGTTTTGGCGGGTGGGCTCTTTGAAGCAGAAAGATTTGATTTCATCGAAGAAGAGTTCTTTATTTCGGGAACCGCTAACTCTTACGGTTCGACCGATCCATTGTCCGCTGATGGTGTCTGGAATGTCACAAAAAATGACACTGCCGAATACAAAACACGAATAGTCGTCCGTCGACCAAGCGATCCTGCAAAATTCAACGGTACGGTGATCACCGAGTGGTTCAACGTGACTGCGGGAATTGATTCAACCCCGGCGTGGAGCGCACTGTGGCCCGAGATTGTCAGAGAGGGCGGTGCTTGGGTCGGCGTCTCCGCTCAGCGCGTGGGTGTCGAGGGTGGAGCAGGATCGACGGCCCCGTTCTTAGTCTTAAAGAATGCTGATCCGGATCGCTATGGTGTACTCAATCATCCGGGGGATAACTACAGTTACGACATTTTTAGTCAGGCTGGGGCGGCTGTTTGGCGCCAATCGGAAACTATTTTGGGAGGCTTGACACCTGAGATTTTGTTGGCAACTGGGCAGTCCCAGAGTGCGAGTCGCTTGACGACTTATGCCAATGCTTTTGGTTTGGCTGACGATGTGTACAACGGTTACTTGTTGATTAGTCGCGGACAAAGTGCATCAACGCTCTTTTGCCCACATGCTGTTCTCTTGGAAAATCCTCGGGATTGTCTGGATCCCGCTACGACAGAGACGGTGGCTGGACCCAACAGCGCACAAATTCGTGCTGACCTCACTCGACCAGTCCTCATTGCTGAGGCCGAAACTGATGTTCTGCGCTATCGCCCGGCGACTCAAGACGACACAGATGTTTTACGAATCTGGGAGTCCGCGGGAACAGCTCACTCTGATGCGTACACTTTGGGAATCGGTGACGCCGACACTGCTACTGGTGATGGCGACATAGTCCTCTTTGAGGCTCAATTGAATCCTCCCTCATCGATCTACTACGGCATCATCACGTGTGGCCTCCCGCTCAATGCCGGTCCGCATACCTACATTCTGCGTTCGGCTTTGCATAGTCTTGATCGCTGGGTGCGTTCTGGAGAACCCCCTACTTCAATGCCCAAGTTGGAGGCCAATGCTGACCTTTCCGCTTTCCTCATGGACGCAAATGGAAATGTCCTAGGCGGTATTCGTACCCCATTTGTTGATGTTCCTTTGGCCAAACTGTCTGGCTCAGGTCAAGAAAGTGGTGGTTTTTGTGGTCTATTCGGAACAACTCTTGGGTTGACGCCCGACGAGTTAAAGGCGCTGTACCCAACGACGCAAGACTTCGTCACCAAGTGGAATGCAGCAAGCGATGCTGCCGTTGCAACTGGAGCCATCTTGGCAGTTGATGCTGAGAACATTAAAGCTGCAGCAGAGAACTTCGTCATCAAGTAAGCGATGGTCGCCTGCTAGTTTGCGTGGGTGACATCACCCACTGAAGCAAAAGCTCGTCGAAATCCATTGCTGGCGATTTTCACTACGGTGTTTATTGACATGTTGGGCTTTGGGATTCTGATTCCGGTGTACCCGTTGCTGATTAGTGATGGCTCGCCATTTCGTGTTACCCCTGAAGGATGGTCGTTTACACAAGGACTGATCATGTTGGGTTGGTTGCAGGGAATTTTCCCTTTTTTTATTTTTATTGCAGCACCAATTTTAGGACAGATGTCGGATCGATACGGGCGGCGACCAGTTTTGGCCATTTCAATCTTTGGTACAGCAGTTGGATATGTGATTTTTGCAATTGGCATCAGCACAGCGAGCATTCCTCTTCTTTTTATCGGACGTGCCTTAGACGGCATCACTGGTGGCAACCAAGCTGTTGCACAAGCGGCGATTGGCGATGTCAGTACGAATGAAAATCGCGCCAAGAATTTTGGTCTTATTGGGGCTGCTTTTGGCCTCGGATTTATCCTCGGGCCGTATATTGGTGGTCGCCTCAGCGGACCGGGTAAAAGCTTCTACGGTTTGTTCCACACTCCGGATTGGTTTAGTGCGACAACGCCATTTTGGTTTGCTGCGATTTTGTCATTGTTTAACTGTGCTTTGATTTTGACAATTTTCCCAGAGACTCTTAAGGTCAAAATGCATAATAGTCGCTTACAATTTGGTCGGGCTGTGAGCAACGTTGTTGACGGGTTCAGATCAGATCGTTTACGAGTTGTTTTGGGATCAGCCTTTTTGTTCAATGCAGGCTTCACCTTCTTCACGACATTTTTTGGGGTGTATCTACGCAATAACTTTGGTTTCAATGCCGGCAAAACTGGGGACTATTTTGCCATCATCGGACTTTTTATTGCGTTGTCCCAAGCTGTTTTAGTGGGTTGGGTGGCGAAAAGACTCGCAGATTGGAAAGTGTTGCGCTTCAGTCTTTTCGGTACAGGAATTGTGATGTTTATTTACTTCTTTAGTCCGACCGATACATCGCTATACATCTATTTGACAATCCCGTTCTTCACATTTTTCAATGGTTTATCAATGGCCAACATGGGTAGTTTGGTGAGCCGTTCAGCAGAAATGGGGCGTCAAGGAGAAGCGATGGGCATATACAGCAGTGTTCAAAGTTTGGCTCAGGTTCCGGCCTCCATCTTGGTGGGCTATATTGCCACCACCATTACCTCGGCGACGCCACTTGTTGTCTCGGGAAGTTGTATTGCTGCGGGTGGTTTGCTTTTCTTGCTGGCATTTAGGCCGAAATATGTTGGTGATCCGCCGGAGCTGCCAGGTACTGTCCCGGTGCACTGATGGGACGATTACTTTCGCTGGCCGCCGGAGTGCAACCGGACATTGCGCCCGCAGACATGGTGACAGTCGCTCACGAAGCTGGCTGGCCGGCAGTCGGTATTTGGTTTGATGGAGAGGTTTGGGGTGATACAACCTCCCGAGAAGTTCGTCAACGACTTGATGACACAGGGATCGTTGCGTTAGATATCGAGCCGATTATCCCGTCAGTTGATGGAAGTGATTTTGCTGAACAACTCATTGAAGCAGCCGTCATCATTGACGCCCAACATATTTTGTTTACAAGCCGCCTGAAAGATCAAGTACGAACGACTGAGCGCTATCAACAGGTCTGCGAACTTGCCGAACCACACGGAATCAAAGTTGTCTGCGAGTTCTTGCCGATTTTCCCACTAAACACCTTGTCAATGGCGGCAGGGATAGTTGACACTTCTGGTGCGTCAAATGGCGGAGTGCTCATTGACAATTTGCACCTATCTAGGTCTGGGTCATCAATAGACGACGTGAAAGCAATGCCGATCGACCTTTTCCCATATCTACAAATTTGCGATGCGCCTGCACAACGTCCGATTGATTTTGCTGGCTTGCTTGATGAAGCGTTGAACGGGCGATTGTGTCCTGGTGAAGGCTCGTTGCCGATCGTCGAGTTACTCAAGGCTGTTCCAGCGGTGCCCCTGTCTTTTGAGGTTCGTTCAAAGTTCTTACGAGACATCGCCGACCCAGTAGCACGAGCAAAATATTTATTGAAGTATGCACAACAAAGTTGTGGTCACCTTTAGTCGGCTCGCTCTGGCGTGAAGTATTGTGATAGCGCAAAGTCAGTGGGCTGATCAAAGAATGAGCGGATACGTATTATTTGTCCGTCTGCATTGACAGAAAAGATCTCAATGCTGCGCACGACAACCTGTCTTCCGTCGAGGTCACCTTCATTGCGCATCACCACTGCCGCTTCATCGCCAGCATCAACGATTTGCTCAGGATGAAGTGTCCAACGCCGACCTGGTTTGAAAGACCGATCCCAAGTCTTGTTCACGGCATCAAGGCCAACCTTTTCAGGGGTGCCAACGGGATCTTCAAAAACCATTGCAGGTGAAAACAATGCAATCCAGGATTCACGATCCATAGCATTCCAAAGCGCAACATGACTTTGAACTGCTGTGAGAACGAGATCTTTCATCGTGCGCCGAGTTCCGTGAGAAGGGTATTGATCGCGTCTTTCACCGAATTCCAGTAGGCAAAGGGCCCAGGTGTCACGGTGCTACCAAAGTCCCACCCATCACAGGCGATTCGTCCCCACCCGTGTCAAAAAATGAGAGATCCAGTCCGTTATTCACCGATGTAGCCATTGAGTTAGCATACTCCGGCGTTTCGTGTCTATATTTTCTCTTGTGACTGTAAATATTGGAAATCTCCTGACGCGTCGAGCCAACATCAATGCCAACATCGAGGCTCTTTACGATGTCGCAGCTGGACGACGTTTTAGTTACGCCGAACTGAACGCCGAAACTAACAAGGTTGCATCACTGCTCGTTGATGCTGGAGTCAAGAAGGGCGATCGAGTCGCTCTTTTGTTGATGAACTCCTCCGAGTTCATGACTGCTTTCTTTGCCACCGCCAAACTTGGTGCAGTCATCGTGCCTTTGAACTGGCGATTAGTTGCTGACGAATTAGAATTCATCCTCAAGGATTCGGGAACGACCGTTCTGGTTTTCGGTTCTGAGTTTGTGGCCAACGTCTCCGAATTGCAGTCGCGAGGCAATCGCACCGACATTAAGTCATGGTTGTATGTCGGAGACACCTCAACGAAGCCCACCTTTGCTCGTGACTTCATTGTTGAGTCGGCGACGATGCCTGCAACCGAACCAGCGGTCACGGCATCGGGTGATGACCTGTTGTACATCATGTACACATCGGGCACCACTGGTTTGCCAAAGGGCGTGATGCACTCACATAACACTCAATATTGGGCGCTATCAACAATGTGTACTACCAGTGATTTGGCCAAGGGAGATCGTTACATCAATCCGATGCCGATGTTCCATGTGGGCGCTCTGACTCCAGCCCTTGGGAATATCTTTGTTGGTACAACCCATGTGTTGATGCGTGCCTTTGACCCAGTGAAGGTGTGGGAAATTATTGATTCAGAGCGCATCAATAATGGACTTTTTGTGCCTGCGATGTTGAACTTCATGCGCCAGGTGTATGACCCGAGCAAATACAAGCACGAACATGTCCGCTGGTTGATGGCTGGCGCGGCTCCGGTTCCCGTCTCGCTGATTATGTCTTACGCAGAAATCGGCATTGAGATCAATCAGGTGTACGGACTGACAGAAACTTGTGGGCCTGCTTGTCTGACCTCAAAAGAGGACGCAATCAGCAAAGCAGGATCAACGGGTAAGGCTTTCTTTTTGTCAGAAGTCAAGGTAGTGCGTCCTGATGGGACGCAATGTGATGCAGGAGAAGCTGGAGAAGTTTTAATCAGTGGTGGACACATGATGCTTGGCTACTGGAATCGACCAGATGCAACGGCTGACGCGTTGAAGGATGGCTGGTTGTACAGCGGTGACGGTGCGATCCGCGATGAGGATGGATTCATTTTCATTCAGGACCGTATCAAGGACATGGTGATCTCCGGTGGAGAAAATGTGTATCCCGCCGAGATTGAAAATATTATTATGGGTCTTGCTGGTGTCGGCGATGTGGCGGTCATTGGTATCCCATCTGAAAAGTGGGGAGAATCGCCTTTGGCGATTATTGTTCGTAAGGACGATTCGGTCACCGAAGAAGCTGTTTTGACGCACTGCTCCAGCAAATTGGCACGTTTCAAGCAGCCAGTAGCGGTGCGCTTCATTGAGGTCATTCCTCGTAACCCCTCGGGTAAGGCCCTCAAAAAAGACCTGCGCGTGCAGTTCAAAGAAGTTGTTGGACCCTAGTACTTAATCGGCATACGGTGGACACCAGCAATAAAACTGCTGTGCATCCTTTCGATAGGACCATCCGCCTCAATGTGGGGCATGCGGGTTAACAGTTCGCGAAACATCACTGTAAGTTCAACTCGCGCGACATGCATACCTAAGCAGAGGTGTGGTCCGCCGGCACCAAAAGCCACATGTGGATTCGGGTGACGGGCGACATCAAAAGTATCGGCATTCTCAAAGATGTCTTCGTCGCGATTAGCCGAGCCGTAGAACATGACAACCCGTTCGCCAGCTTTTATTGACTGTCCGCCAACGACGGTGTCCTGCATAGCGGTGCGCTTAAAATGGCTCACGGGACTGCAGTAGCGCAACATTTCTTCGACTGCTGAGCCAAGGAGTCCATCAAGATCACCGATCAACTTGGTCCGTTGATCTGGATGATCCAAAAGCAACTGCAGACCTGCCGCTAGTAAGTTGCGCGTAGTATCTCCACCAGCGTTGACGAGAAGTAAGAAGAACCATTGAAATTCTTCGTCGGTGAGATGGTCGCCATCAACTTCGGCATTGACGAGAATCGTAGCGAGATCGTCCGCGGGGCTCTGGCGTTTGAGATCTGCGACCGATTGTGCGTAACCCAGCATTTCCCCAACAGCGTTCATCTTGATTTCTGGCGGGGCAACGGCGTCATCGTTGGTGTGCATGATTTCGGTGAGGTCGTATAGTCGCTCACCGTCTGCACGTGGCATGCCCATTAGCTCGGCGATCAAGCCAGATGGTAAACGACCAGCGATCTCGGTGACAAAATCGCATTCTCCTTTAGCGAGCACCGCATCGACGATGTCGCGTGCTAGTTCTTCAATCTTTGGCCGTAAGAGGGGAGCATTCTTCGGGGTAAAACCACGTGATACCAACAATTTAAATCGGTCGTGTTGGGGTGGATCCATATTGAGCATCATTAGACGTTGCGCATATAGACCCATGGGATCGGGGTCGGGAAGCATCACGCTGGTTTCATATGAACTAAAAACTTTTGGTAGTCGACTGATCGTTCGGACATCTTCATATTTGGTGATCGCCCAAAAGCCAGGGCCAGTCGGTTCATCGTGCCAATACACGGGGGCGTTTTTGCGTAGCCACGCGTACTGTTCCCACGG
>SYDZ01000290.1 GCA_005801025.1 Actinomycetota bacterium | reverse complement strand
GAAATGAAAATCACCGTCGACCCATCAAGCACAAGGCGCTTCAGGGTTTCGAAAAGCTCTTCCACTTCTTGAGGTACGAGCACGGCTGTTGGTTCGTCAAGAATCAAAATTTTTGCACCTCGGTATAAAACTTTAAGAATCTCGACTCGTTGTCGTTGGCCGACACCCAGTTCGGAGACATTGATACCAGGATCAAATGTCGCACCAAGTGATGTCATCAACGCTTCGATGCGCTCACGGGCCGCACTAAAATTGATGCGGCCTCGGTTGTCGGTGGGTTCGGCGCCAAGAATGATGTTTTCAATGATCGTAAGATTGTCAGCGAGCATGAAATGTTGATGGACCATACCGATACCAGCAGCGATTGCCTCGGTTGGAGTCTTGAACTGCACCGGATGTCCGTTAACCGTAATCGTGCCCTCATCTGGCTGATGCATGCCGTACAGCGTTTTCATCAGTGTCGATTTTCCAGCACCGTTTTCGCCAACAATGGCATGAATGGTTCCATGACGCACCATAAGTTCAATTGAATAGTTTGCGATGACGCCAGGAAAACTTTTGCCAATTCCATGCAGCTCAACTGCTAAGGGTCCGCTTTGTGATTCTGAATTCCCGCTCATATTTCCCCTTGAAGCACATACCTTTTATAGCAGAGGACCCGGGTCAATGACCCGGGTCCTCTGCTCACTAACAAACACTGACTGTATTAGGGCATTGCCGGAACGGTGATTTCACCGGCAACAATCTTGGCCTTAATTGCGTCAAGCTCAGTGACGATGTCATCGAGGTATCCACCTGAGGTGGAGTAGCCAACGCCGTCGTTGCTGAGGTCGAACATCTTGACACCAGCGAAAGGCGCACCCTCAGAGGCTGCCTTGATGGTTTCGAAGACCGATACGTCAACTCGCTTGAGCATTGAAGTCAAGATGTGAGCCTGTGCTTCTGGACTACCTGCAGTGAGGTACTGGTCGCTGTCCACACCAATGGCCCACTTGTCAGCCTCAATGGCTGCTTCAATGGTGCCTGCACCCGAACCGCCAGCAGCGGTGTAGATGATGTCGGCGCCAGCGGCATACCAGCCAGCGGCGATTTCTTTGGCGCCAGCAACGTTGCCCCAAGCGGAGTTGTCACCGGCTGGTCCGAGGTACTTCACGTCCACAATGATTTCTGGGTCGACGTACTTCGCTCCAGCGGTATAGCCAGCTTCGAATTCCTTGATGAGGTCAATTTCTTGTCCGCCGATGAATCCGATGTGACCCGTCTCGCTCTTTAAAGCGGCTGCTGCACCAACGAGGAATGATCCCTGACCAGCGGCGAACAGTAGACAAGCCACGTTGGTCAAAGTTGGGGCGTCTGCACAAGCTCCGCCGATGAAACCGTCAACGATGCCGAACGCAACTTCAGGATTGGCGGTAGCAATCTCGGTCATCGGATCGGTGAACATGAAACCAACTCCAACGATGACTTTGGCGCCACCTTCAACGAGTAGTTCAAGGTTGGCCTTGCGGTCTTCGTCAACAGTTGCTTCAAGTTCTTTGATCTCAACACCAAGTTCCTTAGCGGCCTGGTCGCCACCGGTTGCTGCTGAGTCATTGAAGGTGCCGTCGCCGCGTCCGCCAGTATCAAAAGCCACGCCGGCGATGACGTCGCTTGATGCTTCATCGTCGCTACCACAAGCAGCCGCGAAAAGGCTGAGCGCAATCAGTGACGAGGCAATTATTTTCGATTTCCTACGCATGTATTTTCCTCCCCGTAATCGCCAGGCTATTTGCTTGGCGGATGGTGATCTCATAGTAGTACACAAACGAGTGGTTCTTGGAAAACTCTGGGGTGGAAAACTCCTGGGGCAACTTTTATTGTTGCTGACCGCGTTTTTGTATCGCCTGACGCCTCTCCTCAACCTTTTCAGTAGAGAAGTGTTCACGGCGCCATATTGCTCCGTCTCGAGCCTCGGTACTCCAAGCGTCGGCGGCGGCATGGATTTCACCATATGTGCGACGAATCTGACGGACACCGAGCTGATCGTTGCCAGAAATATCTTTGGCTAATTGGCGGGTAAATGGCATTAAATCAGCGTGGGGAACCACATGATTGACCAAACCTCGTGTGCGGGCTTCATCGGCCAACATGAAATTGCCGGTGAAACTCATTTCGCGAGCCCTGCGTAGTCCGATGGCCTGGGGCAATAAAACCGTCAGCCCCCAACCTGGCATTACGCCGACCCGAGCATGGGTATCGCCAAACTTGGCATGTTCAGATGCAACTAAGAAGTCACAGTTGAGTGCTAATTCAAATCCGCCAGTGATGGCGACGCCGTTGATCGCACCAATCAGAGGTTTATCAAGTAACGGAAACGGACCACGTACGCCGTCTGAGTTCGGCCGACCATCGGCGCCTGAGCCCGACCCGAGATTGGCACCTGTGGAGCCAAGTTCCTTGAGATCGAGCCCAGCACAAAACGCAGGGTCACTGCCAGTCAAAATGATGACATCAACATCCTCGGAGGCGTTTGCCTGTTTCATCAATTGTGGCAAAAGTTTCAAGACGTCGAACGACAGAGCATTACGTGCAGCGGGTCGATTCAAGGTAATTGTGGCGATGCGTTCATTGATCTCAAATAAGACCACGCTGGTGGAATCAGTCATGACGGATGACACTACATCGTCAGTGAGCAAGGTCGCTTAGGCGGATCGGATGTACTGGAAAACTGATCCACCAAATCCCTCGGGTAAGAGAAGCCTGTTGCGCGGCCCGGCGATATCAGGATTTCCTGATTCGTAACCAGCGTCGCCATTCCAGAGAAAAATTGAAGACCCATCACTGGCCACCGCTGGGCGCGTGACATAGGCGGGCACTTCATTGCGTACGCTGTGGATGCGAGCATGGTCGCCGACTTCCAAAAGTTCGTGCAAAGTCACGATCGTGGGTGGAGCCATGGCGATGCCACATGTCAACGCATGCTGTGGGTCCATCCAGGCGTGGTCAACAATCTCGTAGTTGTCGACGCGAACTTCGGGTCCCGCCCAAGGTGCCACAAAAAACCAAGTGGTGAAACGAATGGGGGCGTTCATCGGAGGGGTCCAATGACTCCAAACAGTCAGCGCTGAGGTTTCAATCGTGGCGCTGACCTCTTCAGCAGCTTCACGGACAGCGGCTGATCGTGCCCGAGAAACATCGTCCTCGCCAGGGTCATTTTCATCAACACGACCCCCAGGAAAAACCCACATCCCGGCAAAAGCCCCGACTTTGCTGCGTTGCAACATCAGGATCTCAAAGCCGCATGAGGAGGACTGGCTGACTCGAG
>SYDZ01000289.1 GCA_005801025.1 Actinomycetota bacterium | reverse complement strand
GTATATGTGGCCGCGGGGGACGCTGCGATTTCGCTGACCACAAGATCTATCTCAGCCGAAATAATCAATCGCTGTTTTGCTGAAAACTCAGGATCGCAAGTAGTCAGGGTGAGGGTTGCTTTGTTCGGATCAGTGGTGGCGGTCACCCAACTATCACTCGGCTTGACAATCTCTTGTGCGGTGACCGTATATGTGAAAGTGCGGTTGAATAAATCAGTAATGATGATTGGATCGCCGATTTCTAGATCATCAAGGTGTCGAAACGGCTCACCGTATGTGGTGCGATGTCCAGCAATTGCAGAGTTTCCCAGTTCACCAGGAAACGGTGTCGATGGATAATGCCCCGGACCTTTTTTCAGATCGGCAGCTTCAACTCCAGCCACAACATATTTTGTGACATTGATTGTCGGCATCTGAATGAGAAAAACTCCGCCGCCCTGTGCCACAAAAATTGGTTCTTGGAAAGTGCTCGGAGTCCCTGGCACGGGCTTTTCAAGGTCACTCTCAGGTAATAGGTTCTTAAATGTACTCTCAAGTTTATTTTGTGACTGGGCTTCTTGAATGCCTGTTCCCCAGAGTTGATAGCCGACAAAGAGAAACATCAATAGTCCTAAGGCGATGAGCATGAATCCAAGATTCTGGATGAACCAACGGAAGTCTTTTTTTGCCTTCGGTCGCTCCCAAAATGGGAGTCGTGGATGGGCTTCTTGGCCGTTGGGTGCGTGATCCAAGTTCGGAGGCGGAAGGACCGTCAGATAATCGCTTGAATCAATCTCGTTTCCAGTACCCACAGGCTCTGAACTTTACCTGTGATTGAGCGCAACCCTTGTTCCGCCACGGGTGAGTCAAGGTGTTCAGAGGTAGCGTCTGAAGTGCATGTCGACGGTCTCACACGGTCACCATCCAGCCTCACTTGAGCCAGTTGTCGACCTCTGTGATGCTGTCGCCGTACTGGGTTCTTTTCCCGCGTTGGCTGGGGCGACGATGACCGTTCAGCGTAGCGAAATTGTTTTGCTGAGTGGACCTAACGGTGCCGGAAAAACGACCTTATTGCGACTCTGCGCAGGTTTAGTTGCCCTTGAGCGGGGTCGGGGTCGGGTACTCGGTGTGGATCTAGCTATTGATCGAGAATCGGTTCGGCATCGAGTTGGCATGATCGGACATGGCAATGGTTTATACGGTGATCTGACCGTCACCGAAAATGTTCGCTTTTGGGGACTCACAGTGGGCGCCAGCGAAAGCGAGATTGACTCAGCGCTGAGTCGGATGGGACTTGATGGCCGTCTTGCTCACCTGCCCGTCTCTCGTTTGTCGGCAGGTCAGCGGCGACGGACGGCACTTGCTGGTTTAGTTGCTCGTCGTGCAGAGCTGTGGTTACTTGATGAACCCCATGCTGGTCTTGATGCGGCGGGACGCGATGAGTTGGATTCTGTGTTGAAGATGGCAGCAACTGCTGGAGCAACTGTCATCGTTGCCAGTCACGAACTAGAGCGCGCGAGTAAATTAGCAACTCGTCAAGTTGAAGTCATTGCTGGCCAAGTTCGCAAAGTTGTTGGTTTATGAGAAGCGCCGGTCAACAACGATTCACTGGTACAACAGTGATCGGTACGGCCCGCTTGATTGCCGCAAAAGATTTACGCGTGGAATTACGCAGCCGAGTGCTACTCAATCAAGTTCTGCCATTTGCTGTGATCGTGATGGTGATGTTTGCCTTCGCACTTGACAGCGACGCGGTTCTTGAACGAGTTGCACCAGGTCTTGTGTGGCTAGCGGCATTGTTCAGCGCCCTGATCATGGTCTCGCGATCGTTCGCCGTTGAGACAGCCGATGGAGCACTTGATCAACTGCGTTCGGCGGGGGTGCCCACGACGGGAATTTTTATCGGCAAGATGATGGCCCTGATGGCGCAGCTCGTGGTCCTTGTGACCTTGCTGATCATCGCCGCGGTTGTGCTTTACCGAGCCGAATTGTCGTGGACTGGGAGCGTGCTCTTGGTCACCACTGGGCTCACCGCTTCCTGTGGTTTGGCCGCCGTAGGTACCCTGTACGGAGGTCTCGCCGCTGGGGCCAAAGGTCGGGAAACATTACTCCCATTGCTTTTGTTGCCAGTGGTGGCGCCAGTGTTGATCGGGGCTACTCGGGCAACTGAGTCTGCGTTTGGCACTCGTGGAGTTTCAACTAGTCAAGGCTGGCCTTGGCTGGGTTTGCTAGCAGTGTTCGCCGTGTTGTTCAGTGTTGCAGGTGCAATTGCCTTTGGGCCACTGCTTGATGATTGAGAGAGGAGCAAATAAATGAGCAACGATCGAGCAACTTCCACACCTTTCACGAAGGGCCTCGGATTTTTTGTTGTCTTAGGTATTGCACTGCTCATCATTCTTGGAATCTTTGTTTCGCCAGCTGATGTGAATCAGGGTGAATCGGTCCGCATCATGTATGCCCATGTACCCGGCGCCTG
Organism: Actinomycetota bacterium; assembly: GCA_005801025.1. GTDB lineage: Bacteria > Actinomycetota > Acidimicrobiia > Acidimicrobiales > Ilumatobacteraceae > Casp-actino8. The sequence continues at coordinate 543 of SYDZ01000289.1, read as the reverse complement.
GTTGGCTTATGTAGCTTTCGTCATGACCGCAGTGTCTTCGGCCGCTTATCTGTGGAAGCGAACTCGATCACTCACATGGGATCGGATCGCTGGGGCATCTGCTGAAGTTGGTGTGTTGTTTATGGGGATCTCGCTCGTCACTGGCAGTTTGTGGGGGCGTCTGACTTGGGGTACGTACTGGACATGGGACGCCCGTCTGACGACGACAGCATTTTTATTTGTGACGTACATTGGGTATTTAGCAGTGCGCGGTCTTGGCGGCACCCATCAACAGCGGGCCCGCCGTAGCGCAGTCTTAGCACTGCTGGCAGTGCTTGAAATTCCGCTCGTGCACTTCTCGGTAGAACTATGGAACACGCTTCATCAAGAGGCCAGTGTGGCTGGTCGTGGCACCGACGTTGAGATGAATGGTCTGATGCTGTTCACTCTGTTCTTGGGTGTCGTGGTGTTCACCTTGATGTATGTCTGGCTCGTGTTACATCGCCAGCGATCTTTGATGCTTGAAGACATGCTTGATGACACTGGTCTCGATAACGCTCTTTC
>SYDZ01000288.1 GCA_005801025.1 Actinomycetota bacterium | reverse complement strand
CCTCAATTGTCAATGGAATAGTGATCTCACGCATATTGGGACGTATGCCAGAGGGAAGTGTTGTGACAACCCCACGTCATCAGGTGGATGTCGTGATTACCGAATATGGTGCCGCGGAAATCGCTGGGCTATCCATCACCGAACGGGCACATGCTTTAGCGGCTATCAGTCATCCTGATTTTCGTGAACAACTTTCGACAACCGCCGATGTGTGGCCGAGCGATTAAAAATGGTTTCGCACGAGTCTGCCGCGCGTCTGATTGAGGTTGTGCTTTAGTTGCGTCGCAGTATGACGACAGGAATGACTCGACCAACAGCGTCGGCAGTCACTTGGTATTCGTTGTAGGCCGGCCAAACTTCGCACATCAAGGCCCACAGCCGTGAGTGTTGGGACAAGGGATCCTCGGGATCCGTCACAATAGCGGTGGCCCAATATTTGTCGGATCCGACTTGAACCCACACCTGCGCGTTTTGCACGAGGTTCTCGTACCACAACGGATGTTTTGGTGCGCCACCATTTGAAGCGATCAAGATGACATCATCACCGTCTGAACCGTAGAACAAAGCACTGCGATTCCATGTGCCTGTTTTACGACCTTGAGTCGTCAGCAACATTGACAACACACCTTTGTAGTTGTGACCGTCAACGCCGTCGGTTGCAACATACGTGTTGATGTGTTTGCGAACCCAGTCCGTCGGACTATCAATGATCGGCGTTGGGGGAGAGGCATTTTGGGTGACGGTCTTGCTCATAGAGCACAGCGTAACCTCAGTGTTGAGGCGGTCATCTGACCACTACTTTGGAGATAATGCTTTGATCCAAGCGGGTAGACGTTGGGGACGTCCTTGAGCATTGATGTAGGCGTGCTGGGTCTGGGCCGTGGAGATGATGTTGTCGTTCGCGGTGATCAAATAGTTGATCGTAAATGTGGCCCCTGTGGTGGCCGCCAAAATTAAATGAACGGTGAGAAGATCGTCAAATTTGAGGGACTGGTGATATTTGACGTTCGCCTCAAGTACCGCCGAATCACCCAGGCTCTCCCGTGAATCGGCATACGACTGACCTATGAAACGCAGATATTCCACCCGAGTTTCCTCGAGATAGGGCAGATACCTGCTGTGATGCACAATTCCCATGGCATCTGTTTCAGAAAATCGAACCCGAATGTGATGGCTGAAGGCGTATTCGCTGGGCACCAAAGACGGTTCGGGGTTGGATCGCATTCGGCGAGAGTATCGCCAAATCACCCTTGAGGGCACACGGCGGGGGCTCAGGGGATCGTCGGTCTGAAAGAACTTTGTCCCAAGCCCCTTGTGAGGGCGTAGAGTAGGAAGTCATCGGGCACAGTGTCCGATTGAAGAGAGAAATGAGTACCACCGTGGCTCTAGGCACAGTGAAGTTTTTTAATGCAGAAAAAGGTTATGGATTCATCTCCCGTGAAGACGGTCCTGATGTGTTCGTGCACTTCTCACAGATCCAGTCATCTGGCTTCAAAACCCTCCAAGAGGGTCAGAAGGTGGAATTCGACGTCGGTCCCGGACGCAAGGGCGATGAAGCCCGCGATGTCCGCGCCGTTGACTGATCATCTGCTGATCAGTTTCTGATTGCATGTGTTGCCAGTCGGCAATCGGCGGCCTGCAACAATTCCAGTCCCCCATGTATGAGCGGTGCTCAAGCGCGTGTGAACTGATGCGATCTCACAGGGACGATTGAGAGATGTCTGCGACAGTGGCAGAAAGCACTCGCACGAGATCGTAGCCCTTGATCTCAATATCGAGTCCGCGTTTCCCAGCTGAGACGAAGATACTGTCATACAGCAAAGCCGTGCTGTCAATGACTGTTGGCAATTTTTTGCGTTGCGCGAATGGGCTAATACCTCCAACGACGTAACCAGTCATTCTTTCTGCAGCGTTTGGTTCGAGCATCTCGGCCTTCTTGGCATCGAGAGCGCTGGCGATCGCCTTGAGCGATAACAAACAGGACACGGGAACGATGCCGACGCCGTGGGTGTTGCGGCCCCCATGCAGAGCCACCAACAAAGTCTTGAAGACGCGTCCTTCTGCCACACCCAAAGCCAGAGCGGCGGCCTTGCCATAGCCGTGGTTTCCCACGGCTACTTCATGACCAAATGAGGCAACCTGAAAGGAAATGCCCTCTTTTTCCAACAAAAGTATGGCCGGAGTGCTTCCTTTGGGGGCAGAGTCGGGTTTTGTCACACTGTTCATCGTTTCCGTTGTGAGAAGTGAGGAGGCATTTAGTCGCCGCAGGTAGAGTACCGAAAGCCCGAAATTTTGGGTTCAGAATTTCTAGATGAGGCGACGCAGAATTCTATGACCGCAGAACACCCAGACTTCAACGATGAGCAGGCCTACATCGATCATGCCTACTTGTGTCTGGCGTGGAGTCGGGAGGATGCCTTGAAAATGAGGAATCTCACCGAGTCAGGCTCTGGAGGTACGTTCCAGAATCGTTTTGAACGCAACGCCATTGATGATGCTCTGGTGAAACGATTGACTGAACTTGATCTAGGGGATGCTGCTTTAGTGTTTGGTCGCATTGATCGTTTTGAAAATCAGGAACTTGAAAGTTTTCATATTGGGCGCCTCGCTGTCTCCGATGAACAACATCAACCCGTGGTGGTTGACTGGCGGGCGCCGATAGCCGAGCCTTTTTACCGTGCCACTGGTCGACAGTCAATGAACTTGGCGCGTCGTCGACATTTCATTGTGGAGTCCAACACATTACTGGGGATTGAAGACGAACTTTTCGGCGAGGGACATCTTGGCATCGGTCATGATGATGGCCTTGGTGGTGCGGGTTCGGTGACGCAAGCCGAAACTGGACTGCGGGGGTACAGCACTTTGTTGGCCTCAATTGAAAGAGGGCGCTCTGGGCAACTCGGCGATATTGTGGCCACGATTCAGGCTGAGCAGGATGAAATTATTCGTTCTCCGCAAAGTGGAGTACTCGTTGTTCAAGGTGGACCGGGTACTGGTAAAACTGTCGTTGCACTGCACCGGGCTGCTTACTTGTTGTATACGAATCGTTTTCCTCTTGAGGATCAAGGGGTTTTGGTGATTGGTCCAAACCGTGTATTTTTGCGTTACATTGAACGCGTCCTACCGTCGCTTGGCGAGGCAGGTATTGAACAGGTGATTTTGCAGGACCTCGTCAGAGATGTGACCTGGGTGACGATGTCCCAGGGAGAGCCTGACTCCCACGAAACGGCGCGCATCAAAGGTGACGAGAGAATGTCTGAAGTCGTTGAAAGGGCTGTGCGTGATCGTCAGCGCCCACTTCGCGAAGACTTAGTGTTGCCATTTCGCAGTGGATATGTACATCTGAGAGCGCAAGAGACGGAACGCATCATAAAAAATGCTCGTCGTCGCTTTCGTCGTCATAACTCGGGTCGCAAATTGATTGAAAATGAGATATGGGGAACTCTTGCTGCCACATGGCGCGATGGTGATGCCACCCCTTCGCAAGTTCGCGAGGCACTGCGGCGCGATCCCGATATTCGTTTGGCCCTTGAACGAATGTGGCCCGTGCTTACGCCCGCACAGTTGTTACATGATCTTTTCGGCTCGCGGGCGTTATTGAAATCAGCAGGTCATAAATATCTTGAACCTGAAGACATCGAACTCTTGTATCGCCAAAGGTCAGACGAATTGTCCGAGGTTCGCTGGACTTCTGCGGACGCGGCTTTGTTGGATGAAGCACGAGTTCATCTCGGACCTATTCCCGGCAAGAATGGCCAGACTGACGGACTTGATGAGATACCGACCTATGGGCACATCGTGATTGATGAAGTGCAAGATCTCACGCCCATGCAGTTGGCGATGGTGACACGCCGTTCGCTGTCGGGTTCGATGACCATAGTCGGAGACCTCGCCCAAGCCACTGGGGCACATGCTCCAAAAACGTGGGAAGACGTTCTTGACCATTTGCCTGACATGAAGCCGAGTCGGATTATTGGGCTGTCGGTCGGCTATCGCATTCCAGGACAGATCATGGAGTTGGCAAATCGTGTTATGGAAGTGGCTAACCCTGGTCTTCGTGCTCCACGCGCTGTGCGTGAGGGTGTTGCCGGTCCGACAATTGCCTCAGTCTCCGACCCGTCGCTACTCATTGAAGAAATTATTTCTCGTACCCGTGAAATGGTTGTACTAGTTAATGGGGGCAATGTGGCAGTTGTGGTTCCTGACCGTATGGCCGATGAGGTGTCGCGCAGATTTAGTGAGGTTGCTTTGACTCATGGGCGAGCTTCTACTGCTGCCCTTGATCAGAGCGTCACCATTGTCCCAGTCAGCGTGGTCAAAGGTCTTGAACTTGACGGGGTCGTTGTCGTTGAACCGGCAGACATCGTTGAGGCTGAAATTCAGGGCATGCGCTCTTTGTATGTGGCATTGACCCGCGCAACGCAACGCTTGACCGTTGTTCACGCCCGCGCACTGCCAGACGCGATGTTGTAGGACTCAAGCGCTATTTGTTGAGAAAATAAGCGACAACTTGTCCAGCAAATTTTGCTGCCTTATCGGCGTCTGCAGGACGATTCGCAGTGACCGCGAGTGTCGAGAGATCGACCATTCGGCCAAGTGACTCGGCGGTGTTGGGATCTGCGATGATCAGATCGGTTTCAATCGCCGACCACAGTGCATTGATGAGGTCAAGCTGCTCTGTTTTACCTGATTGAGTTTTGCCGCTTTTGTTGGGACCGATATAGGAAGACAGAGTGGTCATCACAGTCACCAGTTGCGGCATTAAGTCGTTGAGAGTGCCAGTAGGAGTGGGTGCCGGCACGGTCTGCTCGGGTGCCATCGGTGTTGTGATCGTGCTATCAAAAGTTGTCGCGCCACATGAGGAGAATAGGGCGATACTCACCGTTAAACAGATCATTGAAGAAGGTTTCATCACTGCCCGATCAGGATGTCACGAGGATACGCGCAGAGGCAAATGCGCTGACTCCGATGACGCGTCCTTCTATCTCTACGGAAATAGACCCGTCATTTTGCAGCGATGTAATGTGACCTCGACGACCGGGGAGCATGAATGACTCCTGTAGGAAATCTAATATGCCGGGTGCGAATTCAAGTTCTTCAGGGATTCGTGAGACTGTGAAATCGGATCCCGATTCCAATTGCGACAGCGGCACAGCGTGG
>SYDZ01000287.1 GCA_005801025.1 Actinomycetota bacterium | reverse complement strand
GACAAGATGATTCCAAATTTGGTTTCAACTTGGCTAATGGGGATGCTGCAAAAGCGATTGCACGAATCCAAAAAAATGGATGCGGGAAACTCATCGGAGTGCATTGTCATATCGGCTCAAGTGTTTTCGCAGTAGATAGCTTTGCCAAAGCCGCTGCAGTGATGGCAACTTTCGCTGAGCCTTACGGGTTAGATGAATTAACTCTCGGCGGAGGACTCGGAGTCGCGTACACCGAAGGTGAAGTGGCGCCGTCAATCACCGAGTGGGGATCGGTTTTACTTGATGCATGTCAAGCCCTCGGAGTGCAGGCCAAGGTTTCTGTTGAACCAGGTCGGGCGATCGTGGCTTCATCGGCGATCACTATGTATCGCGTCGGCACAGTGAAGGAAATCCCAGGTATCCGTACTTATGTCAGCGTTGACGGCGGAATGAGCGATAATCCTCGGCCCGTGCTGTACGGCAGTGGATATGAAGCCTTTAAAGTCGCCGATGTTGCGGCTGCGCGACCTATGAACGCGCGACTTGTTGGCAAACATTGTGAGAGCGGTGACATCTTGATCTTCGACGGGTATTTTCCTGCGGAACTTAAGGTGGGTGACCTCATAGCAACCCCCGTCACTGGGGCGTACGGGCATTCAATGGCCAGCAATTACAACAAGGTGCCACGACCTGCGGTTGTCTTCGTTTCCGAGGGGATATCTCGGCTGGTGGTTCGCCGAGAAACCTATGAAGATCTCGTTCGCTTCGATGTGGGATAGTCCCTCAGGAACGGAGCGCCGCTAAATCCTGATGGTTCTGCAGGCTCAAGCCCTTAGCCTTGAGCACTGTGACAACCGTTGAATCGCAGGGCAGAGTAGTACGCATTGGCGTGCTTGGATGTGGCAACGTCGGCGCGGCCTTCGTTCGTCTCGTCGAGCAACAGAGTTCAGTCATTGAGCAGCGCACTGGCGTGCGACTAGAGATCGTCAGTGTGGCGGTACGCAATATGTCGCGTGATCGAGATGTACAACTGAGCGAGGGCGTATTAACGCGAGACGCTCACAGCGTGGTTACTGATCCGCATGTCGACCTTGTCGTTGAAGTGATTGGTGGCATTGAGCCAGCCAGAGAATTGATTTCGAGTGCTCTCGCCGCCGGCAAGCCAGTCGTTACTGCGAATAAAGAGTTGCTCGCCAATGTCGGAACTGAGTTGTATGGGGCAGCAGATGCTGCTGGTGTGGATCTTTTATTTGAAGCGGCTGTTGCTGGTGGTGTGCCCGTGATACGCGCCTTGCGCGAAAGTCTGCGTGGTGAGCCCGTCTCGCGAGTGATGGGCATCATCAATGGTACGACCAACTTTATTTTGACCAAGATGACTGAAGAAGGTGCCGAATACGCTGCCGCTCTTTCAGAAGCACAGCATCTCGGTTTTGCCGAACGTGACCCAACAGCCGATGTCGAAGGTTTTGATGCCGGAGCGAAGGCAGCTATTTTGGCTTCCATTGCTTTTGGAGCCAAGGTCGTTGCGGGCGATGTGTATCACGAAGGTATTAGTCATGTGACTGCCGCTGATATCGCTGTCGCCAAGCGTTTGGGTTATGTCATCAAGTTGTTGGGCATTGCCGAGCGTGATCGTGCGAGCGGTGAAATAGCGGTGCGTGTGCATCCAGCCATGGTTCCCAATACACATCCTTTGGCCAGTGTGCGCGCCAGTTACAACGCTGTATTCGTCGAAGGTGACGCCGTTGGATCACTGATGTTCTACGGTCGCGGTGCGGGTGGAAACCCAACCGCGAGCGCAGTTCTCGGTGATGTTATTGATGCTGCAGTGAACTTAGTCAAGGGGACCCATGGCGCGATTGGGACATTTGCCAAGGCTGTCATCCGCCCGATTGATGAAACCACGGCGGAATATTTGTTGTCTCTTGAAGTGGCCGATAAGCCTGGAGTTTTGCATGCGGTCACGGGTGCCTTCGCTACCCACGGGGTAAGTATTCGCGCTGCCGAGCAAGAAGGCATCGGGGCTGATGCGCGCCTAGTTTTCATCACTCACGAAGCCAAAGAATCTGATGTGCAAGCAACCGTGCGTCAGTTACGCGATATGGAAGTTGTCAAGCAAGTCGGTGGTTTGCTGCGCGTGATCGGTTCCTGAGGAAATCGGTGACACAGATGCGTTATGTATCAACTCGCGGATCGGCGCCTGAACTCGGATTCGCAGAAGTACTACTTGCGGGCTTAGCCACCGATGGTGGTCTGTACATGCCAACTTCGTGGCCGACTTTGCCTGCCTCGTCAGGCACTGGCTACGCAGCACTGGCCTCTGCCGTGATGCGACCATATCTTAATGATGAGATTGATGATGCGGCTTTTTCGCAGATGTGCCGCGACGCGTACAGCACTTTTCGACATTCAGAGACTGTGCCCCTCGTGGAAATTGGCCCCAATGAATGGCTGATGGAGCTATTCCACGGCCCGACCTTGGCTTTCAAAGATGTGGCTTTGCAATTGGTGGGTCGTTTATTTGATCATGTTCTAACGCAGCGCAATGAACGAGTGATGATCGTAGGTGCCACAAGTGGTGATACTGGTTCGGCTGCGATTGATGGCGTGAAGAGTTGCAAAAACGTAGACATCGTTATTTTGTATCCCGCTGGACGCGTGAGTGATGTGCAGCGCCGACAGATGACAACTGTTGTGGCTCCGAATGTGCACACCCTCGCTATTGATGGGACATTTGACGATTGCCAAGATCTCGTCAAGGCAATGTTTAATGATTCGGCATTTCGAGAAGAACTGAATTTGTCTGCGGTGAATAGCATCAACTGGGCGCGAATCATGGCACAGATTGTTTACTACGTTGCTGCCATTGAGGCATTAGGTAATCAACCGGTTTCATTTAGCGTGCCGACCGGAAACTTCGGAAACGCGTTAGCTGGTTTTATTGCCCGCGAGATGGGAGCGCCAGTGGAGAAGTTAATTATCGGTTCAAATACCAATGACATTCTGACGCGTTTTTTCGATACGCAAAATATGCAGACCAACGGAGTCGTGGCTACATTGAGTCCGTCGATGGATATTCAGGTGTCATCAAATTTTGAACGCCTGCTTTTTGAAATGAATGATCGCGATGGCTTGGCGACGGCGCGTCAGATGTCCGCTTTTCGTGCCTCGGGTGAACTGCGCGTTGAGGCAGAGCGGTACGCCACATGGGCAACCCCAGTGTTCCGCGCGGCGCGTTGTGACGATGCTCAAACTTTGGCGACAATGGCCGATGTTTACCGCCGATCAGGCCTCTTGATTGATCCCCATACCGCCGTCGGTTTGTCGGCCGCTCGTCAGCAGGGACCATCTGAAGTGCCCGTCGTGACTTTGGCGACGGCCCACCCGGCCAAGTTCCCAGACGCTGTCGAACGGGCCACAGGAGTCCACCCAGAACTGCCAGAACACCTCGCTGACCTGCTTGAACGACCAGAACAGAGCACTTCAATGGGCAATGATCTGTCAGCAGTCCAGAGCTTTGTGCGGTCCGTGGCCCAGGGTTGAGCGCCTAAGAAATTTGGGTATGCGTTGCCAAGCCCCGCTGGGGTGGCTATGGTCATGGGGGTCTGGATTCCCAGACCGCACGTGTTGCCACTTCGGGAGGAGCGTGTGCATTCCCCTCACTGGCGCTGGTTTCGCTGGTGTTCGTGCCCCACTCGCACGTCGCCGTTCATACCTTCGCCTGAAAGCAGGTTCTCATGACCGCAGACGCATTAGAAAAGTCAATGCTCGAATCAAAAGACAAGGATCAGTTGGTTGCGATCGCGACCGCTCTTGGCATCAAAGCCGCTCCTCGGGCGAAAAAAGAAGACATCATCAGTAAAATTCTCGACACTGTCGGAGGACCTGCACCAAAGTCGGTCACAACTCCTGCCGCCTCAAGCAGTCAGAGCAGTGATTCCGCTGACGAGCCAATCAAGCGTGGTCGTGGACGTCCAGCCAAAGCTCAGGGTGATGATGAATCGAGCACTTCTTCCGTGGTCGCCGCCGCACCAGTCTCGACTCAGGGGGCTGCTCTGCCTGAAATCATTTTGGGTGCCGATGGTGAGCCATTGGCTGAATGGGAAGCCGAACTTGTACGTAAAGGTGAGTCCACTGTTGCTGAACTGACTGGTGGAGAATCGGCGCCCGCATCCACAGATCGCGGACCTCGTGATCAACGTGATCAGCGTCGGCCCCGTGACAATAACGGACCGCGCCATCAGCAGGGTCAGGGTAACCGTGGTAACGGTCAGCCAAATGGGCCCCGTGATAATGCCTTTGAAGGTGAAAGTCGTAATCGCCGCCGCCGTCGCCGCAGTAAGGGTGGACGTGACGATGGTCCTCAGGGCGAAGATCGTGATACTTCCTATGAGCGTCCGTACAGTTCTGATCGTGGTGCTGCATCGGATGCCTCAACTACTGAATACGTGCCGCAAGAGACCGTGCCGATTGAGGGTTATCTAGATTTGCGCGATGAGGGCTACGGCTTCCTGCGCGTCAAGGGATACCTGCCAAGTCGTGATGATGCTTACATTTCAGTCAGGCAGACTCGACAATACGGTCTGCGTAAAGGTGATCATGTGACGGGTATGGCTCGCACCGCTGGACGCAATGAGAAAAATCCTGCGTTACTTGAGGTTCTCACTGTCAACGGTGGTGATCCAGAAAAAATCAAGAACCGTCCACGCTTTGAAGACCTGACGGCACTGTTTCCTGATGAAAAGTTGAAACTTGAAAACGCACTTGATCCAGGCAACATGACCGCTCGCATTATTGACCTGATCTCTCCCATCGGCAAAGGACAGCGCGGAGTCATCGTGTCGCCACCAAAGGCCGGTAAGACCACGGTCATGAAAGAGATCGCAACATCG
>SYDZ01000286.1 GCA_005801025.1 Actinomycetota bacterium | reverse complement strand
GTGCCACTGCGTGACTTGTCTGGCGGTCAACAACAAAGAGTGTATCTCGCTCAGATTTTGGCGCGACGCGCAGACCTACTGTTGTTAGATGAGCCGACAGCGGGTCTTGATGCTCCCGGACGTTCTGCGCACATTGAGGCAATGCAGTTTGAGAAAGCGCGAGGCGCAGCAATTGTCACCGCAACGCACGATATTGGGGAAGCCTCATCTTGCGACCGTGTTCTATTGCTCGCCGGACGAGTGATCGCGGATGGTCCTCCAGCGGTTGTACTGACTTCAGAAAACCTTTTGGAAACCTTCGGCATTGGGCTCACTAAAGTCGGCGATCACTTAGTTGTCACCGAACATCATCACGACCACTGACTTACTAGTGCTCGTCCCAGTGATCATTGTGAGAAGCGTGGAGATGCCCATCGTGTAGATAGTCGATATGGTCTCCATGTGCCACCGCTACATGTCCACAATCAGGACCATGTTGATGTTCGTGCTCTTCGTGAGCAACACATCCTGCAAGGTCACACTCATCCCAATGATCTTCGTGTTGATGATGCAAGTGACCGTCATGCACATAATCCAAGTGATCATCATGAACAACTGCGGCGTGTCCGCAATCGGGTCCATGGACATGAGGGTGTTTGTGCTTCACGAGACAAGTATGTCATACACAGGATGAATCCTGTGGTAAGAGCCTGATGGATGTTGCATGGTGTGACGGCGAATTTCGCACCCTCACCTCGCACAGATACTGATTTCGCGTAAAAGACCTGATTGCCATTGTTTTAACGCTGATTTTTCGTAATCTCCGTGCAATGGTCATTTCATTTTTTCGTCCTGACCCATGATTTCATCGGGGAAACGGCCAGCGTTGATGAGGGCCACCATTTTTTTCATGGGTTCGCTGGTATGTCGGAAAAAGGATTGGAATCCGTCACAGAGGTGATTCAATCCAGATTCACCGTCGGGAGTCATAGCGAAACGGTCCTTGGGACAACCACCATGACAGGCAAATCTGACATCACATTTTCGGCACATGGTCGGCAGGGTGGTTTGCTTATTGCGACCATAAGTTACTTGCTGAGGTGCAGTGACAAGGTCAATCAACGGGGTGTGGTGAATGTTGCCAAGTTTGTGATCGGGTTCAACGAAATGGTCGCACGAATAAAGATCGCCGTTATGTTCAAGGACGAGTGCCGACCCGCAGGTCGGCGCGTGGACACACAGACTGTATTGACCGATGTGAGCACCGAGGGTGACATCAAACATCTGAATAAATATCTCGCCAACATCGTGCTTGACCCATTCGTCAAATACTGCGTTCAGGAAGTTCCCGTATTGCTGCCCAGTGATCGAACGATTCGTGACCAAATTGCCGGTTTGGGTGTACAAGATGCGCCGTCGCCCCGGTTTGTCGCTCCAACCTTTTTCGGCGATGGGCAGAGTCTCGAGATTTGCGCGTTCGACAATCGGGATGAATTGAAGATGTTTCGCTTTCAAGACATCTCGAAAAAACGTATACACCTCGAGTGGTCTGTCCACGTTTGCCGAGTTCAGTGTGCATAAAACATTCGTTTCAACTTGATATTTGTCAAGCAATTTCCAAGCCTTGAATACATCTTCAAAACTTCCACGCCCATCCTTCCAGACCCGAAATTCATCATGCATCTGCTGGGGTCCGTCAATACTTAGTCCGACTAAGACATTGTTCTGCTTCAAGAAAACAGCCCACTCATCGGTGAGCAGCGTTCCATTCGTTTGCATGGTGTGTTCAATGGTCTGCGCGGGTCGGGCGTATCGGGCGATCAGTGCGATCACCGAGCGATAAAAATCCAAACCCATTAATGTTGGTTCGCCACCTTGCCAGGCGACTGATACAAGTCCGTCGGGTTGAGCACTGAGAAGTTGTTGCAGATAGGTCTGCACAGTGTCTTGTGACATACGCATGCTCTCGCCTGGGTAGAGGGCGTCTTTCGAGAGAAAAAAGCAATAGGTGCAGTCAAGATTGCACATCGCACCCGTTGGCTTAGCAAGTAGATGAAACGCTGCTTGAGTGGGTCGGGAATTACTCATCCCAAGAAGAGTGCCACAGCAGGGGATTAGACGGTGAATCTGCGGGTGTACCTGGTTTGGCGTTGCCCAACCACAAAGCAAGATCAAGATCGCGGGCAGGATGGTTTGTCTCACCGATGAGAGTGCCATCTGCGTAATAAATAATCGTGATCACCGAACGCATCGTGCCGGGTGTGTTTGCGGGGGCACTGTGCAATGTCCAGCCAGTATGAAATGTTGCATCACCGGCGACAAAGGGTCCGTGAGTGGACAGCTTGAGTGCGCGTTGCTGCACGAGAGCGTCGAAGTAGGACTGCGAGGCATCACCGATGACTTCTTCACCGAGGTTTCCCTCGTGTGATGTACCGTCGGCGAAAACCATGCCACCGATTTCATTTGGTACATCAACGAGAGGCATCCACATCGTGACCGTCTGGTTGGTTTGCAGTGGCCAATACACCTGATCTTGATGCCACGGGGTGAAACCGCCACCAGGTTCCTTATATAAAGACTGATCGTGATAGAGGCGAACCCCTCGGCATCCCATGAGTTGGGCGGCTACGCGCGCGAAACGACGCCCATAAATGAAGGCTTGGGTGATCTCACTGTGTTGACAGATGGCAGCAGACTGAATGAAGGCTTTACCGTAGGTGTCGCGTTCTTGTAACGGTCGCTTATCCCAACGGCGTTGCATAGTTGCCTCGTCAATAGCAGGTTTATAGTACGCGATTTCCTCGGCACTGGCCAGGCCACGAATGACACAGTGCCCCTTCTCGATAAAAGTTTCGCGGAGATGCGCAGTGATTTCAAATGTGTCATTGAGGTCATGCATTGGCGATCCACCGTCCATCAGTGCACCGAGATTTTGGGGAAGCGGGCATCGTCAATCAGCAGTTCACCAGTTGATCCAATCGGGCCCTCGAAGCGTGTGGCATTGCTGCCGACATATTGCACGATGTACGCCTTGCGAGTCCT
>SYDZ01000285.1 GCA_005801025.1 Actinomycetota bacterium | reverse complement strand
TGAAGAAGTAGTGACCAGCGTTGGCTCGACAATCGGACCCGAGGGCAATCTATTGCAACCTGGACCAGAGAGTTGTCGCCAGTTGGTCCTCCCGTTCCCAATTATTGACAATGACGAATTAGCGAAAATTATTCACGCTAATGATGAAGCGTCTCATCCAGAGTTGCATGCCCATGTGGTCTCAGGTTTATATCGCGTCGCTGAAGGCGGAAGTAGCCTCAAGCAATCCCTTGATGAAATATGTGCCGATGTATCCTTGGCGATTGAATCAGGAGCGCGAGTCATCGTCTTATCTGATCGCAATAGTGACGAGATCCTGGCGCCGATTCCATCGCTGCTTCTCACAGCTGCAGTGCACCACCATCTGATTCGCGAAAAAAAGCGGACTCAGGTCGGCCTTGTTGTTGAGTCCGGTGATGCTCGTGAAGTGCACCATATGTCCTTGTTGGTTGGTTACGGTGCTGGTGCAATTAACCCATATCTGGCCTTTGAATCGATTGAAGACATGATTCGTGAAGATGTCCACGGACTTGGTGGAGTTGACCCCGAATATGCCGTGAAAAAATACATCAAAGCTTCCGGTAAGGGCATTTTGAAAGTCATGTCCAAGATGGGAGTGAGTACGGTGGCTTCATATACCGGTGCTCAGATTTTTGAAGCGATTGGTCTCGGCCATGATTTAGTAGACAAGTATTTCACTGGCACGGTCAGTCGCTTGGGTGGGATCGGTCTCGATGAGTTCGCTGATGTAGTAGCTACTCGTCACGCTGTGGCTTATCCAAGAAATCCTGAACGGCGAGCACATCGTAAGTTAGAACTTGGTGGGGAATATCAGTGGCGCCGTGAAGGGGAATACCACTTATTCAATCCCGAGACAGTTTTCAAGCTGCAACACTCAACACGCTCTAAGCGCTACGACATCTTCAAGCAATACACGCAGTTGGTCAATGACCAATCGAAAAATCTTGCAACTCTGCGTGGCTTGTTTGAGTTTAATACCGCCGGTCGAACGGCGATCGCGATTGATGAAGTTGAGTCGGTCTCAGACATTGTTCGGCGTTTCTCCACGGGTGCAATGAGTTACGGATCAATTTCTGCCGAGGCCCATGAGACCTTGGCTGTGGCGATGAACTCAATCGGGGGTAAGAGCAACACCGGTGAAGGTGGCGAAGACGCTGATCGGTTGTACGACGCCAGGCGTCGCTCTGCGATCAAGCAAGTGGCTTCAGGTCGATTTGGCGTGACGAGCGAATACCTCGTAAACGCTGACGATCTGCAGATCAAAATCGCTCAAGGTGCGAAACCTGGTGAGGGTGGGCAGTTGCCGGGCTTCAAGGTGTATCCGTGGGTTGCCAAGACCCGTCACTCAACACCTGGAGTAGGACTCATCAGTCCGCCCCCACACCATGACATTTATTCGATTGAAGATCTCAAGCAACTCATCCATGACCTCAAGAACTCCAATCCTGCGGCGCGCGTGCATGTCAAATTAGTCGCCGAAGTGGGAGTGGGCACGGTTGCGGCGGGTGTAAGTAAAGCCAAAGCCGACGTCGTTCTGATTTCAGGGCACGATGGTGGTACTGGCGCCTCACCGTTGACCTCTTTAAAGCATGCGGGTGCTCCGTGGGAACTGGGTCTCGCCGAAACACAGCAGACCTTGATGCTGAATGGCTTGCGCGATCGCATTGTCGTTCAGGCTGACGGCCAACTCAAAACTGGACGCGATGTCATCGTGGCAGCATTGTTAGGGGCCGAAGAGTTTGGTTTCGCAACCGCTCCATTAGTTGTGAGCGGCTGCATCATGATGCGCGCCTGCCATCTTGACACGTGTCCAGTCGGTGTTGCGACACAGAATCCTGTGCTGCGAGAGCGTTTCAGTGGCAAGCCCGAATTCGTCGTGAACTTTTTTGAGTTCATCGCTCAAGAGGTTCGCGAATTGATGGCAGAGTTTGGTTTTCGAACTGTGCAAGAGATGGTCGGACACAGTGAGTTACTAAACACCCGTAGCGCCATTGATCATTGGAAAGCTAAGGGATTAGACATTTCACCGATTTTGGCGACGTCTCGGAATCCTTATAACCAGTCGATGTATCAAGATGTTGATCAAGATCATGGTCTTGAAGGAGCACTAGATAACATTTTGATCTCGCGTGCTGAAAAGGCCATTGAGATTGGTGAGAAGATTCACCTTGCATCAACGATCACTAACGTCAATCGCACAGTCGGCACAATGCTCGGCAACACAGTCACGCGTCGTTGGGCAGGCGCAGGATTACCTGACGACACGATCAGTATTGATTTCACTGGCTCTGCTGGACAAAGTTTTGGCGCATTTGTTCCCAAGGGAATTACTTTGCGATTGTCTGGTGACGCCAACGACTATGTAGGTAAGGGACTCTCGGGAGGTCGGATTGTTATTCGTCCCGATCAGGCAGCCACTTTCGTAGCTCAAGACAACGTGATCGCAGGCAATGTCATCGGCTATGGCGCCACGAGTGGCGAGATTTACTTGCGGGGCATCGTAGGTGAGCGATTCTGTGTTCGTAACTCGGGTGCTACTGCCGTCGTCGAAGGTCTTGGTGATCATGGTTGCGAATACATGACCGGTGGGCGAGTGGTCGTGCTTGGTGCAACCGGGCGCAACTTTGCAGCTGGAATGTCTGGAGGCGTGGCCTACGTCTATGACCCAGATTCAGTCTTCGCAACCAAGGTGAACTATGAGATGGTCGAACTTGAGACCCTAGACGACCTAGATCGCAGTGAATTGGAGGGCATTCTGTCGACACATGTGGCTGAAACGCAAAGTGCTGTTGGAGTCAGAATTCTCGGCGATTGGAAAATTGAATCTGCGAAATTTGTCAAGGTCATGCCGCGTGATTACAAGAGAGTTTTGGCTGTCATGGCAGAGTCACAAGCATCAGGTTTCAGTGAACAAGTGACATTGGATCGTGTGATGGAGGTGGCTCGTGGGTGAGACAACTGGATTCTTAAAATGGGATCGACAGGGGCCTGGCCATCGTCCCGTTCCGGTGCGCTTACGGGACTGGAAAGAGGTCTATGAGCCATTCGATCATGACGAGTTGAATAAGCAAGCGGGACGTTGCATGGATTGTGGCATCCCGTTCTGCAATAACGGATGCCCACTGGGGAACTTGATTCCCGATTGGAACGATCTGGTGTATCGCGGTCATTGGCAAGATGCCATTGACCGTTTGCATGCCACGAACAACTTTCCTGAGTTCACGGGTCGCTTATGCCCAGCACCATGCGAATCGGCTTGCGTCTTGGGAATTAACTCAAACCCCGTGGCAATCAAGCAAGTCGAGGTTGAAATCATTGATCGTGCATGGGAAGAAGGCTGGGTCATTCCGCAATTGCCAAGTGTGAAAACTGGCAAGCGCGTGGCCGTGATTGGGTCCGGTCCAGCAGGTTTGGCAGTTGCCCAGCAACTGACGCGTGCGGGTCACGAAGTCGTTGTTCTCGAAAGGGCAGATCGCATTGGCGGATTAATGCGCTACGGCATTCCTGAATTTAAAATGGAAAAGCGCCATCTTGATCGTCGTATTGAACAGATGGAAGCCGAAGGTACTGAGTTTCGAACGAACGCAATCGTCGGTCACAACGTTGATGTTGATGTTTTACTGGCGACTTTTGACTCGGTCGTTTTAGCCTGCGGGGCAACTGCATGGCGCGAACTCGCAGTGCCTGGTCGTGACCTAGGCGGGATCCATCAGGCCATGGAATACCTACCGTGGGCGAACAAAGTGCAGGAAGGCGACATCGACTCCTCACCGATCAATGTCGCTGGTCGCCATGTCGTGATTATTGGTGGTGGAGATACTGGCGCTGATTGCTTAGGGACTGCTCATCGTCAGGGAGCTGCATCGGTCACCCAACTGGAAATTATGCCTCAGCCTCCGATGGAACGTGGCGGAACTAACCCATGGCCACACTTTGCCATGGTCTTCAAAGTGACGTCGGCTCACGAAGAGGGTGGACAGCGTTTGTTTAGTGTGAACACCGAGAAATTCCTTGACAATGGTGAGGGTCGGGTACGCGCCTTGTTGCTTCATGAGGTTGAAATGAAAGACGGACAGTTCACCAAGGTGGAAGGTAGCGAACGAGAGATCGCCGCCGATTTCGTATTCCTTGCGATGGGATTCGTAGGTCCAGAAAAAGACTCATGGCTTGACAAATTGGGCGTTGAACTTGACGAGAGAGGCAATCTCAAGCGCAATGATGCGTACATGTCAAATGTCCCTGGGGTGTTCGTAGCGGGAGACATGGGTCGTGGGCAAAGCCTGATTGTTTGGGCAATAGCCGAGGGTCGGGCCTGTGCTGCCGGGGTTGATACCTATCTGATGGGTGAGACGACGCTTCCTGCGACGATTCCGCCGAGTGCCCGACCATTGGTGTAAGGGTTGCTGAAGGACTCACCTGTGGCGTTGTCCACAGGTGTTGCCGTGTTCGCGACCTCAAAACGATCTAGTTTGTCGCCCGTGCTTAGACTTCGTTTTTCATTGATTGGTATTGGTCTTGCAGGACTGGCTTTGCTCGCTTCCTGCGGCGCTGACCCTGGTTCATCGGCGACTACTTTGCGCCCACTGACGTCAACGAATTACGCCACGACTCCGCCCTCGGTAGTGACGACCGTTGACCCTGCCAACACTTTGCCGCCGGCTATTAGTTACACCATTGTCAGTGGCGATTCTGTGTACGCCATCGCTGGTCGTTTCGGGGTAGCGCCAGTCGAGTTAGCGAGTTACAACAATTGGCCCGAAGGTATCTTGCATAATCTTGTTGTCGGGCAAAACATTTTGATTCCGCCATCGGCAATGCAGACGACTACTTTGCCTGGACTTCCGATTCCAACAGAGACGACGATGCCTGGCCCCGACCCGGGTCAAGGCAAGTACACCGTCGTTGCCGGTGACTCATTCTCTGCCATTGCCAATCAATGGGGCGTTACGGTGTCGGCGCTGATGGCCGCCAACGGTTGGATTGATGCATCCGTGGTGATTTTGCCCGGAGATGAAATCAATATTCCAGCGAAAACCGAACCCTAGAGGACTTCGCTAGTTTCCAAGATCTGGCCAG
>SYDZ01000284.1 GCA_005801025.1 Actinomycetota bacterium | reverse complement strand
TCTCCCAGCCATTTGTCAACTCGGAGGCCCCAAGAAGCAGCCACATCGCGCACCTCGGCGCGAAATTTACTCAAAATATTGCCCGCAGACGAGTCGCCGTTGTCGGCGGTGTACTTGGTGAACCCCGAGAGGTCAACAAAAACGAAGGTGCGCTCAACTTTCATGACTTCCCTCAGACTACCTGCTCGGCTCAACGGGTCACGGTCGGGTTTGGGGGACTAGCGTTCGGGTATGGCAGGTCGTTACACCTATTCGCGCTGGGATGGCACTCAAACAGGTTTTGATTTAGAAGCCAGCGACCTTTTTGACGAGATGTCTGATGATCTATTGCAAAACGGCGATCTACGGGGAGCCTTGCGTCGCCTGATGGAACGGGGGGCCACAGACTCAAATGGTGAGCGGATGCAGGGTCTGCGCGAGATGCGCCAGAAATTGCGTGAGGCCCGCCAAGAACTCTTGGATAAGGGAGACCCGAACGGGGTCTTTCAGGAGATTGCCGATGCCCTCGACGACATCATTGATGAGGAACGTCACGCCGTCGAACAGTCGGTCATGGATGCCGAGAAGAGCGGTGATGAACGGCGTGCTGAGAATGCCCGCAACACCGCCATGGATCGCAACTTCCGTATGGATATGTTGCCCGATGATCTCGCCGGCAAGGTCCGCGAACTGCAGTCCTACGACTTTGAGTCCGCTGAAGCTCAACAGCGTTTTGAAGAACTGATGGACAAACTGCGCGATCAGTTGATGCAGCAGAACTTTGAAAAGGTTTCCTCAGCGATGAAGAACACCTCGCCCGCGGACATGCAACGCATGAAAGAAATGATGAAGGCGCTGAATGAAATGATTGAGCGTCACAACAACGGTGAAGACGAGAAGTTTGACGAGTTCATGCAACAGCATGGCGAGTTCTTCCCGGAGAATCCACAGACTTTTGAAGAACTCATGGAACAGATTGCCAAGCAGATGCAGGCAGCGCAAGACATGCTGAATTCAATGTCACCAGAGCAGCGTGCGCAACTCCAAGAGTTATCGCAAATGCTGATGCAGGATTCAGACATGCAAGATGAGATGAATCAACTTTCGCAAAACATGATGCAGATGTTCCCGGGTCTTGGTCAGGGTGAGGGATATGACATGCAAGGTCAAGATCCGATGGGTTTTGATCAGGCGATGCAAACAATGAAAGATCTTGGTGAACTTGATCGTCTTGAGCAGTTAATGAACAATCCGGCATCTCCCCAACAATTGGCTGAAGCTGACATGGATCGTGTGCGCGAATTGATGGGCGACGATGTCGCGCGGTCAATGGAGAAATTGGCCAAGTTGGTCAAGGAATTAGAAAGAGAGGGCCTGATTCATCAAAAAGAGGGTCGCCTCGAAGTGACTCCGAAGGGTATGCGCAAGATTGGTTCGAAATCGTTGCGTGATTTGTTTTCCAATTTGGCCAAAGATAAGCAAGGTCAGCATCAGCAGAACCGTTTCGGTCAAGGTCATGAACGAACATATGAAACAAAACAGTATGAATATGGTGATCCCTTCAATCTTGATTTGCAACGCACCATTCGTAACGCCCTCAGGCGTGGTGGGCAAGGGACTCCAGTCGGATTGTCACCAGATGATTTTGAGATCGAGCAAACCGAGCACTTGACTCGTTCGTCAACTGTCTTGATGCTTGACGCCTCGTATTCGATGGTGCGCGATGGGCGCTGGGGTCCAGCGAAAAAAGTGGCTGTTGCCTTACAGTCATTGATGTCCTCACAGTATCCCCGCGACTATTTAGGGGTTCTGATGTTTGGTCATGTGGCCTGGGAAATCAAGGCTGATGAATTAGTCGAAGCATCATTGACGGGCATGCAAGGTACCAACATGCATCACGCCCTCGGTCAGGCTCGCAAAATGTTGAGTCGTCAGACTGGCAATAAGCAGATCATCATGATCACCGACGGCGAGCCGACGGCACATATCACTCCGCAAGGCGACCCGTGGTTTACATACTTTGATGGTTACGAGGCTCAACAACTGACCGTTGAAGCAACATTGCGTGAAGCAATGCGTTGCACCAAAGACAACATCCGCATCAATACCTTCATGCTTGACCCCGATCAATATCTACAGCGTTTTATTGAGCAAATGACGGCGATGAATGGTGGTCGAGCGTTTATGACTAATAGCGACAACCTCGGTGACTATGTGCTTGTCGACTTCTTGGACAACAAACGGCGCACCAGCAGGGGTGGCAGCCGAGCTTCTTAAATTCCGGTTGAAGCAGGTTCTTAGGCCTGATAAAACCTCCCACAACGATGTGGCGAATCGGGTTACCGGTGAGTAACATCGCCTCATGGCTGAATTTTCAATGCACCTCAATGATGATCAACTGCAAATCAAGGACTGGATTCATCAGTTCGCCGTTGAACACATCCGCCCGCACGCTCAGGAGTGGGACGACCGCGAAGAGTTCCCGTGGCCAGTCGTTCAAGAAGCAGCCAAGATTGGCTTGTATGGCATTGAATTCATGATGAATGCCATGGGCGATCCAAGTGGTCTCACCCTGCCAGTTGCCATTGAAGAAATCTTCTGGGGTGACGCTGGTATCGGTATGGCAATTATGGGTTCGGGTCTGGCCGCAGCAGGTATTAGTGGTAACGGAACTCCAGAACAGACCATTGAATGGGTGCCTCAGTGTTACGGCACTGCCGACGATGTGAAGTTGGGTGCGTTTTGTGTCAGCGAGCCTGATGCTGGTTCAGATGTTTCGTCACTGCGCACTCGCGCGGTGTACGACGAAGCCAATGACGAATGGGTGATCAACGGAACCAAGGCTTGGATTACCAACGGTGGTATCGCCAACGTTCACGTCGTTGTTGCCGCAGTTGACCCCGAACTCAAGGGTCGTGGTCAGGCCTCATTTATTGTTCCGCCGGGTACCAAGGGTTTGTCGCAAGGTCAGAAATATCAGAAGCACGGCATCAAGGCTTCGCATACTGCTGAAGTTGTGCTTGACGATGTGCGTGTACCTGGTCGTTGCTTGTTGGGCGGAAAAGAAAAGCTCGACGCAAAGTTGGCGCGTTACCGCGAAGGTGGCGCCTCAAGCGGCAAACAACCCGCGATGGCCACATTTGAAGCAACTCGCCCTGCAGTAGGAGCACAGGCACTGGGTGTTGCTCGTGGTGCTTACGAAATTGCCCTTGAGTACGCGAAAGAGCGTGTTGCTTTCGGCAAGCCGATCATCATGAACCAGGCCATCGCCTTCAAGTTGGCAAACATGGCAACACAGATCGAAGCATCACGTTTGCTCATTTGGCGTGCCGCATGGATGGCTCGCAACGGAGGCTTCAAGAACGCCGAAGGTTCAATGAGCAAGTACTACGCATCAGAGACCGCAGTACGCGTGACCGAAGAAGCAATTCAGATACTTGGTGGCTACGGCTACACCCGTGAATATCACGTGGAGCGCATGCACCGTGACGCGAAGATTCACACCATCTTTGAGGGCACTTCG
>SYDZ01000283.1 GCA_005801025.1 Actinomycetota bacterium | reverse complement strand
GTCTTCGCAGAGCGGCATCGGTTCGCCTTCAACCACATTGAGCGCAGCATCAAGCAACAGCATGAAACCAGCGCCTCCAGCATCAACAACACCGGCGTCTTTGAGAACCGGCAACAATTCTGGAGTGTGATCAAGAGCCACTCGGCCGGCGTCGCGCGCTGCCCGCAAAGTAACGGCCAAAGTCGCCCCCGTGGTAGCTGAGGCTTTGGCCGCCACACTGGCCTCACGAACCACGGTCAAGATCGTGCCTTCAATGGGCTTTAAGACCGCCTGATAGGCCGAAGTAGACGCGGCACTGAGAGCCTCGGCGAATTCGCTGGCTGTGCTACCCGCCTTAGCTGACAACTTGCCAACCAGGCCGCGCAAAATTTGCGCCAAAATCACCCCCGAGTTACCTCGGGCCCCCATCAGCGACCCGTGAGAAATGGCTTGACATGTGGGCTCGATTTCTGGCCCTGCATGATCCAGTTCAGCAACAACAGCGTCCAGCGTACGGGCCATATTCGTACCTGTATCGCCGTCTGGAACGGGGTACACATTGAGCCGATTAATGCGCTGAGCATGGGCTTTCACGGCATCGCGAAAGGTGACCACGGTTCGACGGAGTCGGTCGGCATCAAAACGGTCTAATGACGCCTCGGATGGCTCTGGTGGGTTCACCTGACCGATGGTACTTGTCGGGAGACATGCTGGTGTGACTGATGAGTCCGTAAAATCACCGCCGAGAAATCTTGGATCACTTGAGGCGCAGGCAAATCCGCTGGTAGCGTTCGGTGATTGAGATCTGGCTTGGTCATCCAAGCGAAAAGAAAGAACGTGTTATGGCAGCAGTATGCGAAGTCTGCAAGAAGCACCCCTCATGGGGCATGTCCGTGTCGCACTCCCATGTGCGCACCAAGCGTCGTTGGAATCCGAACATTCAGCGCGTTCGCGCCTTGATCAACGGTTCACCAAAGCGCCTGTACGTCTGCACAAGTTGCATCCGTGCTGGCAAAGTCACCAAGGTCAGCCGCGGCACTGCTGCATCGGATAAGTGAACTACATTTCTCGATGCAAGGTGTGATCAAAGCCTTTGACCCGGGTTCAGGCACCGGACTGATCCTGTGTGATATCGATCTCAGCGAACACGAGCTAGCGGCTGACGCTCTCGAGGGAAGCATCTTTCGAATGTTGCGTCCTGGTCAGCGAATTGTTTTTGATCTCAATAGTGAAGGTTTGGCCACGCGACTGCGTCTTGGCTCTGAAGTAGATATGGGCACACCAGGATTCTGATTAGCAGTTCGTTGCGCTCACCTGCCAAACTTTTACATACCCAAATTCCCAAGTCCCTCACAAAATTTTCTATCCACGGTGCGCCAGTGCGCAAGGAGCACATCATGAGCGGTTCCAGTAACAACGAGCGCCTGAGAGCGTGGGTCACCGAGTGGGCCACGGTCATGCAACCGGAAAATGTTTACTGGTGCGACGGTTCGGCTCAAGAATACGAACAACTCTGCCAACAACTCGTCGATAGTGGCACGTTCACCAAACTTGATGAGGCCAAGCGACCCAATAGTTACTGGGCGCACAGCGATCCAGGTGATGTGGCTCGCGTGGAGGATCGAACTTTCATTTGCTCGGCCAAAAAAGAAGATGCTGGCCCAAACAACAATTGGCGCGAACCCGCTGACATGCGCCACGAGATGACCTCTTTGTACAGCGGCTGCATGAGGGGTCGCACGATGTATGTCGTGCCTTTCAGCATGGGGCCACTCGGATCACC
Organism: Actinomycetota bacterium; assembly: GCA_005801025.1. Taxonomy (GTDB): domain Bacteria; phylum Actinomycetota; class Acidimicrobiia; order Acidimicrobiales; family Ilumatobacteraceae; genus Casp-actino8. The sequence goes on along the minus strand of SYDZ01000283.1, from coordinate 2,625 downwards.
CATTGCACATATCGGCGTGCAATTGACTGACTCGGCTTATGTGGCTGTCAACATGCGGATCATGACTCGCATGGGTCAGGGCGCTCTTGATGTACTCGGCAATAACGATTGGGTTCCGTGCCTTCACTCTGTTGGCGCACCTCTTGCAGCGGGTGAACATTCATCCCCATGGCCATGCAACCCAGACAATAAGTACATTGTGCACTTTCCTGAGACGCGCGAAATCTGGTCATTTGGTTCGGGGTATGGCGGGAATGCTTTACTTGGCAAAAAGTGCTTCGCGTTGCGCATCGCTTCGGTGATGGCTCGTGACGACGGTTGGCTCGCTGAGCACATGTTGATTCTCAAACTCACGAACCCTGCCGGCGAAGCCCAATACATTGCTGCCGCTTTTCCTTCGGCCTGTGGCAAGACCAACTTGGCAATGCTGGTACCAACGATTCCAGGCTGGAAAGCCGAGACAATCGGTGACGACATCTGTTGGATGAAGTTTGGGCCAGACGGACGCTTGTATGCCATCAATCCTGAAGCGGGCTTTTTCGGTGTCGCTCCCGGTACGGGCTATGACACCAATGCCAACGCGATGCACACTTTGTGGGGTAACAGTATTTTCACGAATACTGCACTCACATCCGAAGGCGATGTGTGGTGGGAAGGTATGAGCGACGATTCACCAGCTCGGGCTACCGACTGGAAGGGCAATGCTTGGACGCCTGAAACAGAGACTCCAGCGGCCCATCCCAATGCTCGCTTCACTGCGCCTGCTTCGCAGTGCCCATCAGTTGCACCCGAATGGGAAGACCCGGCAGGCGTACCAATTTCAGCCATCTTGTTCGGTGGTCGTCGGCGCACCACGGTACCTCTAGTCACCCAAGCTTTTCATTGGGAGCATGGCGTCTTTTTGGGATCCATCATGGCGTCTGAAACGACAGCAGCCCAACAGGGTGCAGTTGGCAACTTACGTTTCGACCCAATGGCGATGTTGCCTTTTTGTGGATACAACATGGCGGATTATTTTGCCCACTGGTTGAAACTCGGCGGCACAGCCGATGCCGCAAAACTTCCACAAATATTTTTCGTGAACTGGTTCCGACGTGACGAAGATGGTCGCTTTTTATGGCCGGGCTACGGTGAAAATAGTCGCGTTCTGAAGTGGGTGTTCGAACGTGTTGCTGGAACAGTCGGTGCCGACAAAACACCCATCGGGCTGTTACCCGCTGCTGGCACACTTGATGTCAAAGGCTTGCAAGTCTCCGCAGATGACCTCACAGCATTGCTCAGCGTCGATATTGAAGGTTGGAAATCAGCCATCCCACAAATCAAAGAGCACTATGCCCAATTTGGTTCGGCACTTCCATCACAATTGTCAGGTCAACTCGAAGCACTCGCACTTGCGCTTTAAGTCACTTGACCAACGAGTAGGGCACGGATGCCCAATCCCATCACGAACAAGCCTCCGAAGCCGTACAGCAAATAGAGGCGATGTTTCATTTGATTGCGATAACTGTAAATAATCGCCACCGCAATGATCGCTACGAAGCCATAAAAGGCATGAAACTGTGGAAACTCAAGTTTGTATTTGTTCACCAGGATGACTCCCGTAGTGACCTGAACAAAAACTGTGAGCTCAGCAACTAGTGTGAACCACCACAGCGCTCGAGTACGCAGAGACTCAAGTTTGTGAGCGCCAAGAGCCCATGCCCCAGCGAGTCCATTAGAAATAATGACGAACCATGACCAAGAATTATGCAGATCAACCAACATCAATGCGTTCATACTTCTCGCGACCTTAGTTGTTCACGACTCATTGGACACAGGCGTTGCCGCCATACATCGCGATCACCACTCCGTCGGAGGACTGATCACTGAGAATCCCTGAAAGTGTGCTTTCAAGGCTGAAACTCGCTCCCGCCACATCATCCATAAAGATCTCCGCTGATGGGTAGACCCGCAACAATTCAGCGACCGTTGAGCCAAGGGTAATATCCCCATCCGTCGTCGGGCCCATGGGGACCGGAGCAATTCCCGCAACCGGCCCGTAGTTCCAGGAGAAAAAATGTAGTCGTCCTTCGGCATATCCACTTTCATCGCCGAACATCAACATCAAGTCGCCCCAACGTACAGAACGAACCTGGGTGCCAGGACACAACTTGTACTTCTTGGTCGTCGGCACATAACCGGAATCAGAGTCCGGCTTTCCTAACAATTCAGCGACGATAGTAATCATCCCTGCCGCATCAACACCAAAAAGTGAATCCCCAAGTCCATCACTGCGCAAAACCAAAGTCTCTCCGGGTGACACTGTCGTTGATGTCGACGAGGTACTGCTCGGGACTATCGCCAGTGTCGTCGTTGTGGTCATGGGTGGCAACGTTGTCGGCAGTGTTGTGGTGAGCGAAGTCGGTAGTGGCGCCAAAGTCTCTGTCGTTGCCCCACCGCCTCCGCAAGCAGCGAGAATGAATACCGCGACAGCGATGACAATAGCGAGGCCTTTTGTGGGCCTGATCTTATTGTGCTGGCAAACCATATCTACAGTCTGCCCGATCAGCGGATCAGAGTGTCGGCTTGCCGCCCACGTTGAGTAAGACTCACATTGCCATTTGCGTCAGTTTCGACGACCGTGAC
>SYDZ01000282.1 GCA_005801025.1 Actinomycetota bacterium | reverse complement strand
AGCAAGCGTTGGCCGCACTACACACGCGCCAATGCCGGCGAAGTCCTGAGCGTTTCAGCCAGTCCTCTGAGCCAGCAATTCTGCTGGGAAAATGGCATCTTGCTCGGTTGGCGTGACGGTTATGTGCGGGGAGGGAATTACACCCTTGACGAATTCACCAACGGCGAACCTGAAGTATGTGGCTTTTTCGCTGGTTATTTTTATATCAACTTGGCCAATGTGCGCATGCAAGCTGTGCGCAGTCCGCTACTCACTGTCGAGCAATTAGATCTTGCCTTCTTTGGGGATCATCCCGAAGTCCCGCCCTATGAGGCGCATCCCCTTGATGAACGTCCAGAAATGGCCGACGGGATCTTGGCTCACCTCGGATGGGTGATGACCAATACCTCAATCCCTGAAGTCGATGCCGAAAAGCAGATGACCATTGAGTTGCGACGGGGTCGGCCGGACTTAGCAACATTGAGCGATGCTGGACTGCTCACACGCGCTCGCATGTTGCAGCCATTGCTACGCAAATTATTTGATAGTCATACCCCTCCTTCGTCTGACTCAGCCATCGCACCTGGAATTTTAGGTGCCATTTGTGCGGCAATTGGTGAACCAGAAACTGCAATGAAGTTGCTGGCAGGCATCGGAGATGTTGACTCTGCTGAACCTAGTTATCGGATGTGGGATTTGTCGCGCATCGTGAACGCTTCTGCCGCAGTCAGCAAAGAGTTCAATGCTGGCCTCACAGGTCTCGTTGATCGTCTGTCGTCTTCAACCGATAGTGAAGTCAAACAGTTCCAAGCACAGTTCGAGCAGTTTTTGGTTGAATTTGGATCACGCGGTCCCAATGAGTGGGAGATCAGTGCCGATACATGGGAAACAAAGCCGGCATATGCCATTGCGGTCATTGATCGTATTCGTCTGCAGAAAGATGGCGAGTCGCCCACCATTCGCAATGCCCGCAAGGCTCAAGAGCGTCAGGCTTTGACGCAAGACGTGCGCAACAAGGTTCGCCCACTCGGCGATGAGTTGGCGGGACAATTGGAAGGTGCTTTGACCGCCAGTTCACAAATGGCGATTCGTGAGCGAACGAAAACAAATATCATTCGCGCGCTTCACGAAGTCCGTATGGCATTTCGTGAATTGGGTCTGCGACGCGCAGCACAAGGTACTTTGAAGGATCCACATCATGTGTTTGCTTTGCTTGATTCGGAACTTGATGAATTCTTATTCAACCCAACATCGTTGACTGAAGTTCTCGCCCAACGCCATGCTCAATGGCAAGCCTTGCAACTTCTTGAGCCACCTTTCTTCATTAAGAACGGCATCGTGCCTCCGCTCAGTGAATACAAAAAGAAGGGTCAGTCCTCAGCGACCCGAGCTCAAGTCGGCGACGTGGTTCAGGGAGTCCCTGGTTGCACCGGTCAATATGTGGGCCGAGCACGAGTCATCCTTGATCCCACAGAACCAGGTGACCTTGAGCCCGGCGATATCTTGATCGCTCCGAATACTGATCCCGCATGGACACCATTGTTCATGTCCTGTGGAGCAGTTGTCGTCAATGTGGGGGCGGCTATTAGCCACGCCATTATCGTGAGTCGCGAACTTGGTCTTCCATGCGTCGTGTCGGCTACCGATGCCACCGTGCGAATCATCGATGGTTCATTGATTGAAGTCAACGGTGATAACGGCGCGGTCACGATTTTGGAAGTGCCGGCATGAGTCATCCTTTTAGATTTGGTCTGCAGGCATACGCGCCAGAGTCGGGCAAGCAATGGCGAGAACTTGCGCGCAAAGCCGAATCCACTGGCTTTTCTTCTTTCCATCTTGCTGATCACATCATTGGTCCGGGACCCGCTTTGGCGGCGACTGGTCACCCCGTGCAAACTGTGGCGGCGATTCCCGCGATGGCAGTGGCGGCCGAGGCTACGAGCACCATCAAGGTGGGTTGTCGCGTTCTTTGCGTCGACTATCGCAATCCAGTGATGCTGGCCAAAGAAGTTGCCACTCTTGACTTTTTTTCTGAAGGACGACTTGAACTTGGTTTAGGCGCGGGTTGGTTACAAGGTGAATACGAGGCTGTCGGAATTCCTTTTGATCGTGCGGGAGTGCGATTAGATCGTTTTGAGGAAGTCATTGGTTTGCTCCGTGCTTCTTTTGCCGAAGGTGAACTGAATATTGACACCACTCACGTCCACGCTGTGGGATTCGAAGCAGTGCCCAAGCCCTTCACTCAAGCAGGGCCACCGATCATGATCGGTGGGGGAGCACAGCGTATTTTGACCATTGCAGGTCGCGAAGCCGACATCGTCAGCCTGAACTTCAACAACTCCTCGGGCAAGTTAGGTGCCGAAGGAATCGCCTCGTCAACGGCAGAAAACACAGATCAGAAAATCCAGTGGATTCGCGACGGAGCCGGCACGCGTTTTGATCAGATTGAGATTGAGATAGCTGCCTACTTTACAGTGGTCACTCCGGATGGTGCAAGCACACGTGCCAAGATGGCGCCAATGTTTGGTATGACCCCCGAAGTTTTCGCCGAGCATCCCAATGTGCTGATCGGTTCAGTGGATGAAATCTGTGAACGCATTGTTGAGCGACGCGAACGGTTTGGTATTAGTTACACAAGTTTCGGTGCGTCCGTGATGGATTCAGTGATTCCGGTCGTTGAACGACTTTCAGGTAAATAAATTTTCAATGTGAGCGGAGAAAATCATGACCATCGACATCAGTACCTTTAATCCATTTGATCCCACGACGCAACAGTGCCCATTTCCGCACTACGCCCAAATGCGTGCCGACTCAGCAGTGCACCCAGTGCCGAGCATCGGTGTGCACCTAGTCACGAAACACGACTTGGTGATGACAGTACTGCGTGACCCGCAGACGTATTCATCGTTGTTCGGTGGCTCAGGTATGCCATTGAGTTCAGCGGACCGTGAAAAGTTCGCTGATGTCATGGCTGCTGGTTACCCACGTGTGCCAACCATGCTGACCGCCGATCAACCCGATCACACTCGCTATCGACGCCTCGTCGCACGCGCTTTTCACCCCAAGGTGATCGCTGAGATGGAACCAATCATTCGTGAAATTACTGTTGGTTTGATTGACTCGTGGATTGATAAAGGTCGCATCGAATTCGTCAAAGAGTTTGGCGTCCCCTTGCCCGTGCGCGTTATTGCCAAGGCGCTGAATGTGCCTGATGATCGT
>SYDZ01000281.1 GCA_005801025.1 Actinomycetota bacterium | reverse complement strand
TTGCATGAAGCCCGCGTTGCGTTTCGCGAACTTGGTCGCCGACAGGGTCACGACGAACTTGTTTTTCAAGTGCTTGACGGCGAACTTGATGCTTACATCGCCAATCCAAGTTCATTCACCAACAAATTGACCGAGCGTTACAAAGAATGGCGCGAACTCTTTGATCTTGAACCCCCGTTCATCATCGCCAATGCAACAGTCGCTCCGCTCAGTGAGTGGGCCCGCAAGAATGACAATCTCGTCCGGGTCGCACACACTGGTGATGCACTCGTCGGTGTTGCAGGTTCACCGGGTATCGCTCGAGGTATTGCGCGCGTTGTTCTTGATCCAGGCGATCCAGGCGATCTCGAACCTGGCGAGATTTTGGTTGCACCATGCACAGACCCCAGTTGGACTCCACTGTTCATGACGAGTGCAGCCGTTGTGGTTAATGTCGGTGGACAGATCAGTCACGCTGTCATCGTCAGTCGTGAACTCGGTGTGCCGTGCGTTGTCTCAATCACCGATGCCACGAAACGTATCGCCGATGGTGCACTGATTGAAGTCAATGGCACCACTGGTGTCGTCACAATTCTCTAATCACAAGCCCCGAACAAGAATGGAAATATTATGAGTCAGCAATACCCAACCCCATCAGAACTTTTCAGTCTTGAAGGCGAAGTCGCCGTCGTGACTGGTGGTGGACGCGGCATCGGCGAAGGCATCGCCCGCACTTTGGCTAATGCTGGCGCAAAAGTCGTGGTTGCTGCACGTCGTGTGAACGAAATTGAATCCGTCGCTGCTGCCATTCGCGCCGATGGTGGTCAGGCCATTGCTGTTGAAACAGATGTCACCGATGAAGAGGCCATGGAGAATTTAGCCAAGGCCGCTATTAAAGAATTCGGCAAGTTGTCGATTTGGGTCAATAACGCTGGCGGTTCACCCGCCCGTTTGCCGATGACCGACTTGAAGCGCGAAGACTGGGATGCATGTATCGCCTTGAACCTCACCGCAGTGTGGGTCGGTATTCGCACTGCCGCCAAATACATGGATACTGGTTCAATCATCAACATTTCATCGGGTGCGGGCTTCGGACCAGTACCAGGGAGCGCGCACTATGGTGCTGCTAAGGCCGCCGTGAACTCGTTGACTCTCACGGCATGTGCCGAACTTGCTCCTCGTATTCGCGTCAACGGCATCGCCCCAGGCGCAGTGCCAACCGAAATTTTTAAGATTGCCCTCGGAGTGAAGAACGATGAAGATCTTGCCGAAATCGAGTCGCAGTGGAATATCCCGATGCAGCGCTTCGGAACTTTGCTCGACATGGGTGCAGCTGTTTTATTCTTGTGCTCACCCGCTGCCAGCTGGATCAGTGGTGAAATGATTCGGGTTTCGGGAGGCGCCAAGCCCCGATAGGCAAGAAGTAAACAGAAAGAACTATCCGATTGTGCGCCCCTGAAAATCGCCAATCAAAGAGACCTGAACATTGTTGCCGACAGTGCTCGTGGCCATCTGCTGAAGTTTTGCTGCGTAGTACGCCTCACGCAGATCACCTTCGGATAAGGCGTTGTACGTCGGGTAGATGGCGCGCCGATCACGCTGCGAGTTATTTTCTCCACTGCGATGCGGAGTCCTTGAGTGAAACCACAAAGTTTGGCCAGCCCTCAGCGGAGCCATCGTCCATTTCAGAGATTGCACAACGTCATTGGCGATACAACCCACATCATTCATTGACAGCACCTCGTCAAAGCAATGACTGACTACTTCTAAACATCCGTTGAGTTCATCAGCGTCGTCAATACCGAGCATGCACGAAATATGAGAATCAATAAACGGATAAGCCGGCGCATCTTGATGAGGTGCATACCCTGCGCCGCCGACCAACTTATAATTGATTTTCTCTTTATACAGCACCGCTTGCTCACCGATTAACAAGCTTGCGGATTGCAACATTGAACCACCCATGAGTAGTGCACGAATGCCATTATGAAATGGCGTGAAGTTTTCCGTGCGACACAACTTAGGACCAAAGTCAGTCATCTCGCGATAGTGCAGCCATGACCCACCTTCATCAGACCATGACGAGATGTCATCTATCCACCCACGCAACTGTTTGATGCCATCCTCGTCAAGAGTGTCAATCAAAACCCAGCCATGATCGTCAAAGAAAACTTTCGCCGCAGAGTCACCAGTTGCAAATGATTGCATCGTCACACCCGACTCAATGAATGAATGGCATCGACCCAATGTTCAAGATCAGGTACGACTGCTCCTGCAACTTTTGCTGAATCATCGGCGATGCGTAGCGACACCATCGCCGACCACCACGGGTTGCTTTGGAAATGAGCGATCTCATCAGCGCTCAAGTCACCACCCTGAGCCGCCAAAGTCATGACGCTGTCTGGTGATAACAGTGCCCGATATTCAGGCCTAGTCGTCACAAGAAAACGCTTTGCTGGTACGTGACCAGCGATCAACGCCGCCACCCGTTCACCCAATACTGGTCGCACGGCATCGGCACCCATGGTTGCGTGCCGTGGCTGACCTGGCCCATCCCACGGATGCGCGAGATCATGAATCAGACCAGCCACCTGAAGTTCAAGATCATCGGGATCACTCACTTCAAGCAACGCTGCACACTGCAAACCATGGTCTAACTCAAAGAACTTGTCACTCTCAGCAGAAATCGTGGTCTGCAGAGCAACTAGATGATCAAGGATTTCTTGGGTTCGTGAAAATATCTTCATACTGCGATCTCCGCTGACAGACAATGATTACAGTTTTGAGGGTACGCCGTAAAGCGGTAGCGACTCCTCACCAGTGTCGACTCAGCCAGAGGACACTCAGGCCCCATCAACTGAGTCAGCAATGCAAGGCAGAATGGGAATACTTCAACGCTGGTTGAGCGCAAGGCAGGGCTATGCGTTGTACTCTACAAATGTCATGACCACGGCTCATTCCGCCACATTTGATCCATCTGATCCCGCGCAACGTGAACTCGCTATCCGTGTGGGGCGCTCATGGCGCGAACTACGTCGCGGCGCAGCAATGAGCAAGTTACTTGAACACTTTTTTGGTGTCGGCGAGGATGCCCTTGAGTTCGGGCAGATGGATACCCTTGACCTCTTGGTGCAGCAACCTGGTTGGCGTATGAGTGACTTGGCTGAGGCATTGCGGGTTGATCCCTCAACAGCCACCAGGGCGATTCAACGACTCGAGAAATTCAATCTGGCAACGCGTTGCAGTAGCACCGATGACAAACGCGTCGTGGTCGTCTCTGCGACTCCATTCGGACGCCAACGCCATGCCCAAGCCGCCGCCCGTCGACAAGAACTTTTGGTGCACATCACCACCGCTTTCAACCAACGCGAGATGGCCGAATTGGCCGCCTATCTTGAGCGTTTCGTCGGATCGCTAGATGACTTTGTTAACAATCTGCATCCCGAGTAACTAGCCGAGTGAGCGTCTCAGTCGCTACCATGGCATTCATGCTTGCAGCAAACATTTGGCACTGGTGGGTCGGCGTAGTTTTGACAGTTGTGGGTATCGGCGCAGTTGCAGCGGTCGGCGCTGGCTATATCAAGCAAGTGTCCGCCAGTCGTTTTCCCGGCAAACGCCAACGCCGCGGCCACGACGAGGGCTGAGTTATCTCCCAATCGGGAACCCAAGGGGCGTGGAAGCGTTCGCCTCTGATCGTTGATCTTCTCGCCCGTTCAACATTTGCGTCACCCCGTACTTTCGTGTCCTGCGCAGTCTCGGGTGGGGCCGATTCACTCGCTCTATTGGCCCTCGCCGCCGCCGCCGATCTACAAGTCACCGCCATCCATGTCGACCATGGCATTCGCTCAGGCTCGGCAAATGAGGCCAGTATCGTGGAACACGCTGCGAGCGCTGTAGGAGCCAATTTCAAGGCTCTCACAGTGCAGGTGAGCCCAGGACAAAACTTGGAGGCTCGAGCCCGAGACGCTCGCTACAGGGTGCTCCCCGGCGATGTTCTGACAGGTCACACGGCAGATGATCAAGCCGAAACGGTGCTCTTGAATATTTTGCGTGGAGCCAGCATCGATGGTCTCGCTGGCATGCGCCCACATGGTGGCCCGAGTGGTCAGGTGCGTCACCCAATCCTGGGAATCAGGCGCTTTGAGACCGAGGCGGTCTGTGATTTGCTCGGCTGGGAACCCGTTCGCGATCCCTCAAATGAAGACCAGTCACTGTTACGAAATCGTGTGCGCCACCAGATCTTGCCACTGCTCAATGAGGCATCTAGTCGTGATTTGGTGCCCATTTTTTCCCGCCAGGCCAGTCTGATGGCCGATGATTCGGACGTCCTGGATGCCCTCGCCAAAGAGATCGACCCCACCGACGCCAAAGCTCTTGCGAGTGCACCTGTGGCTTTAGCGAGACGGGCGATTCGGCTCTGGTTGAGCACGACCCATCCACCCGATGCAGCCTCCGTGGAGCGGGTTTTGGCGGTGGCCCGAGGTGAGGTCACTGCTTGCGAATTACCTGGTGGACTGAGAATTAGTAGAACAAAACAGCGCATCTTTATCACTCCCACCCCTGCTCAGGACTAGCCTGACCGTCGTGCCGCCAAAGTTACGAGGAAAATGGGCTCTGGGAATTACCCCCCGGAACTTCACGTGGATTGTCAAAGACCGTCTCGCTGTGTGCGAACGTCCTGGTGGCTATGGGGACAATCATCGCCGGGTTCGCCGCCAAGAGGAAATTATCTGGATTCGGGAGAACCATTTTGGGTGTCTGATCAGCATCATCGCTGCTCCTCACAACCTGCACAACTACGACGAACTCAGCGTCAATTATCAGCACCGTCCGTTCAACAATGAGAACAACGAAAAAATTGATGAGTGGGCTCGCGGATTGTTTAAGGAACTCAAGAAGTTGCTCACAAATAATGTCAAGGTCATCGTGCATGGTGAAGAAGTCGGCGACATCATCATGGGAGCAATGGCTGCCTTTGTGCGTTGGCAAGGCATGGTTGAAGATCCCATCGAGGCCATTGCGATCGGTGAGAAGTTAGCGGGCCATCAACTTGATCCTTCGGCACGCGAACTCATCATGCGCGCCCATCTCTTGCGCTGACTGACGTATTCTTTTTCCCGCACCCATCTACAATCATCTAATGGACAATCCCGCTGCATGGCATCCAGATCCAACCGGACGACACCAACTTCGCTATTGGGACGGTCAAGACTGGACCGAGCATGTCAGCGATCACGGCGTTCAGGCGATTGACGCTGATCTCACTAAAAAAAGCACACTCGATAAAATTGATGATGCTCTTTCATTTGGTAATCGCCTTGATCCCGCGAAGATTCAGCAACAAGTCGGCGATATTTCAGCGGCAAATATTGGTATCGGGGGCGGGACTCTTTTCACCGAATCTATTTTGGTCGTCAATCAAAAACTAAAACTGATTGAACTTAATAATCAATACTCGGTTTTTGATAGTTCGGGACAACAGATCGCATCAGTCAATCAAGTTGGTCAAAGCACTGCGAAAAAACTTCTTCGTCTCGTCTCAAGTCTCGATCAATACCTCACTCACAAGTTAGAAATCAGCGATATGAAAGGTCAAGTTGTCTTACGCCTCACTCGCCCGGCCAAAGTTTTCAAGAGCACTGTGATCGTCAGCGATGGCGCTGATCACGAGGTCGGTCGGATCGTTCAAGAGAATATGATCGGCAAAATTAACTTTTCCTTGCAAGTTGGTCAGCAGCAGATCGGCGCTATCAAGGGTGAGAACTGGCGGGCCTGGAATTTCCGTATTGAAGACGCCTCCGGAACTGAAGTCGCGCGCATCACCAAAAAATTTGAGGGCATTGCCAAAACTTTATTCACGACTGCCGACAACTATGTTTTGAATATTCATCGACCATTAGAACAACCACTGATTTCACTCGTCGTTGCTGCAGCCCTCAGCATTGACACAGCTCTCAAACAGGACACTCGCGGTCTCGGCTGAGCCTGCATACTGATTGTCACCTACGCTCTACAGCATGAGTCAAGTTGTCGTCGTGGGTGCAGGTTTGAGTGGACTGAGTGCGGCCCGTGCCTTGCAAGATGCTGGACATGAAGTCGTTGTTTTGGATAAAGGTCGTGGTCTCGGCGGACGTATGGCCACTCGGCGAATCACATCAAGCGATGGATCAATCGCAACTTTTGATCATGGTGCTCAGTTTTTCACAGCACGTGACGAAACCTTTGCATCTCTCGTCGCACAATGGATCAGCGACGAAGTAGTCAGGGAATGGTGTCGAGGATTCGGCAGCGACGATGGTCACTCACGTTATGTGGTGAACAACGGCATGACTGCTTTGACAAAGCATTTGGCGCACGGGATCAATGTTCGTACATCAACGCTGGTCTTCGCTGTCAAACCCTGCTCATCAGAGGCTCACCAATGGACTGTCGTGATCGATGACAATTCGCGCATTGATTGTGATGCGGTGGTGATGACCTGCCCACTTCCACAGTCGTATTCCATAACGGTCAGCACTGGCATTGAATTGCCTCCCGAGTTGTTGATGACCGATTACGATCGTACGGTTGGTGTGTTGGCTGTCTTGGATAGTCCATCAGCGATTCCTGCACCAGGGGGATTGCAAAATCCCGACGATGTTTTCTCGTGGATTGGTGACAATCAGGCCAAAGGAATTTCCACTATTCCAGCGGTGACATTTCACGCTAACCCCACTTGGAGTTTGGCTCATTGGGATGACTCACTTGACGAGGGGCAGGCACTTCTCACGGAGGCCGCGCAAAAGTATTTGGGAACGGCACATATTTTGGTCAGTGAGTATAAGAAGTGGCGCTTTGCGACACCGCGTAAAATTTGGCCGGAGTCATACTTCGCTGTTGGCTCACTTGTGTTTGCAGGTGACGCCTTCGCTGGACCCAAAGTTGAGGGCGCGGTGCTCTCGGGACTTGCCGCCGCCAACTACCTCGCTCAAATCGCTTAGCGGACGGAAGCAAGAAGCGCGTTCGGAGCGAAGCGCAAAGCCACAGTTGCAGCGGTATTTGGCAAATCTTGACATGCTTCTTCAGCAGCTTCGACATACATCTCTGCTAACTCAATCGCCGCTTCAATGCCGCCATTTGAGCGCACGATCGACAACGCCTTATCGCGCTCAGCAACATTCAACGGCTTGCCAAGAACATCAGCCAACTCACTGGCGGGGACTCCCCCGTTTGCCAGCGTGTACAACACCGGCAAGGTGTACACACCCTCAACCATGTCGTGACCCGATGGCTTTCCGAGTTGCGCGTCGGTTGCCGACAAATCAAGTACGTCATCCACAATCTGAAAGACCATGCCGAAGGCTTCACCGTAGGCAGTCAAAGCATTAACTAAACTGCGATCAAACTTGGAAACCAAACCACCGATGCGCGCCGCTGTGGAATATAGAGACGCAGTTTTTCCACTAATAGACGACAAATAACTTTCCAGTGGACGAGCGACGTTATATGTGTGACGCAGTTCTTCAATCTGACCTTCGCACAAACGACCGATCGTGCGTGCCAGCAGAGCAGCAACTTCTGTGCCGAGGGAAGCAGCGATCTCAGAAGCGCGAGCCAACAAAAAGTCGCCCGCAAGAATCGCTTGCAGGTTTCCCCATTTGGCGTTCACCGTCTCCACACCACGCCGGGTTGGCGATTCATCCATGACATCATCGTGATACAAAGAACCGAGATGCACGAGTTCACAGGAGATGCCTCCTTGAATGGCGTCCTCAGTTGTCGGACCGCCAGCAACTTGGGAAGCCACAACAGAAAACATCGGGCGCAGACGCTTTCCACCCGCTAACAATAAATGTGAGGCGATCTCGGTCAAATAGGCATCTGGCGTCTTGACAGAGGCCATCAAAGCCTCATCAACACGAAGACGGTCCGCGTCAGAAGACTCAAGATCGAAAAGCGGAGATCTGCTCACAGAGTGAGGTTATGCCCGATTTCGAGCAGAGGCACAAACGAAATGAAAATTAGAAGATGCAACTATCGTCACATGTCCTCAACAGCGAAAACTATTGTGAACTGAGGCTGGCGGCAAACATTCCTTGACGCACCAACTTCTCCGTTTCAGCGGTTCGCTCGTCAAGTTGTTCCAGCGTCACACCCGTGATCGTGGCAGTGCAATCAAACTGGTGTTCATACGGCCCCACCGGCGACCCAGTGTCAACGCCCACATCAAAGGTTTCTCCACTCATGGAAAACACGAGGGGCACCGTTTGTTCAATGCGTCCCATGGCCACAGTCTCACCATCCACAAGTAAGGACAAAAGTCCACCTGCTCCAAAACCCCCGTCATAATCAAAGACAACTTCGACCTTATGCTTACCTTCAGCAAGCGATTGTTGAGCCGCCACTGATGTATGAACATGTCCATACCAGTTGTAATGAAACACTGGCACCGTCTCGGGCGTGAGGTACAACGACCATCCCGCCATATTTCCACCTTGACATACGATGACCCCCTGCGCGCCAAGAGATATCTCTATGTCGGCGGCGATGCGATACGAACAGTTTTTCAGATTCAGTACTGAGGCTTCAGGCATGCGCTGATGCGCCGTGGTGTACGTCATCTTGCGGATGCCGTCTAAAACATAGGGAACAGCGAAGTCTCCGTGACGCGGTGAAGCGGGATCGCGCATCGGGTAAATGCCATATATGCGCGCATGTTGATCAAACATTTCTTGAAGTTCACGCAATTTCTCTGGGTGGTGGGCAGCAAGATCAACGGCTTGTGAGAAGTCATTTTCAACGTCATACAGTTCCCATTTTTCTTGCGGTCCGTCAAATTCAAATCCTGCCAGGCGAATCCATGGCAACCGTCCATGAAAACA
>SYDZ01000024.1 GCA_005801025.1 Actinomycetota bacterium | reverse complement strand
GACGACTGTGGTGGTCGTGTTTGTGATCCTTGAGATGCTCTGTGAGATGACTAATCCGCTCGGTAAGCAACGCGATCTGAACTTCAGGCGAGCCAGTATCTGACTCGTGAGTGCGATTCGCTGAGATAGTTTCAATTTTGGGAATACCAGCCATAGCTGTCCCTGCCTTCCGTATAGATACGACTCGGAGGTCGCGCCCCATCAGGTGATGGTTCGCATCGTGCCAGAGTCGAAACCCCAACAGACTCCCTCAGCCTACGGGCACTGATCAGGGCTTCCACCGAGCGGGGGCGGGCTATTGCGTTCAGCCTCATCTCAGTGAATGGGGCAGAGGCTGGGGTCCGCTCGGGGCAAAAATGACCATCTGACTGCCAACACCTGGCAAAACTACCGCTACCCTGCCCTTATGTTCACTGGCATTGTTGAGGAGTTGGGCGCAGTTTTGGACTCGCATCCTGTCACCACCGAATGGGGTTCTGGCGTGCGCTTGCGGATCGCCGCCAACACGGTTTTGCAGGATTCCGCTCTTGGGGCCTCCATCGCAGTGAACGGATGTTGCCTGACTTTGGTGGATCAAGGTGTGGACGGTGATCAAGCCTGGTGGGATACCGATGTCAGTCAGGAGACTCTTGACCGCACGACGACAGGCAAGTTGAGCGTTGGGGCGCGGGTCAATCTTGAACGACCCATGGCTTTGGGTGATCGTCTGGGTGGCCATATGGTTCTTGGCCATGTCGATGGCGTGGGCGAGGTTGTTTCACCAGCGCCTGATTTAGTCGTGCGTGTCCCACGAGCAATGATGCGCTATCTCGTGGAGAAAGGGTCGGTCACGGTCGACGGAATTTCCCTCACCGCTTTTGATATCACTGACGACACATTTCGCGTGGCAGTGATTCCTCATACAGCCCAAGTGACAACACTGGGCTTTCGTCCGAGTGGCTCACTTGTCAATCTTGAAATGGATGTACTGGCGAAGCACATTGAACGACTTGTCGAGCCGTACAAAAAATAATAGTCAAAGAAATATCGCTACGAGAGTTCGTTGATACGGGCTTTTGAATCAAGAGCCGCCGAACGATAAATGCCGGTGGCCATGAACGAAGTTTCAATCTTGCGACGTTCGGTGTAAATAGTGGCGCGAATTTCGTGAATGCGTTGTGAATCTGGAGTTGCAGTTGCTGCCATTTCAATGAGATGACAAGCCAAACGGAAATCGCCAGCGTTCGCAAGTTCTTCGGCACGAATCGCCAAGACATCCGCCCCACCAGCAAGTGCAGCCATTTCGGTTGCTAAGGCAACTTCGGTTGCAGGCTTGAGGTTGGCGGGATTGCCGTCGTACCAGCCGCCATACAAACGCCACAAGTTGCGCACCACAAATTCGGGTTCGTCATACGTGGGTTTCAAGAACGGCTTGTCAGCAAGTTCTTTTGGTAAACGCACTTGATGGATGACATCGTCAAGACGTGCTCCGCTGTTCATGAACGCAAGCGTTTGCTCGTGTAACGACTCAAGTGCTGCTGCCGTATCGGTGAGCACTTGACCGACCCGATCTTTTCCACCGATGGCCATGCCGTGTGCGGGCAACATCAATTCGGGTTGTTTGGCGGCCATGGCACGCAACGCAACGGCCCACTCCCATGCGAAGCGTTGCACCTTTTGTGGATTGCCAGCATTAGGAAACTGCCAAATGAATAAGTCGCCAACGCACACAGCTTGTGAATCAGGCACCCACGCCCATGTGTGATCATCGGTTTCACCACGGGCGTGATGAAGTTCAAAAGTGCGACCACCAATGTTGAGTGTGGTCTCGGAACGAAACGTGGTGTCGGGATAGACGAAGTCACTTGGAAACATTGGGCCAGGTAAACGGAACTGACGCATGTTGATGTAACCGTTGTAGCCATTCGTCAACTTGTAACGATCGAAACGATCAACGACAGCCTCGTGGGCGACATAGTTGATGGCTTGATGACTGCGTTCAGTTGCGTCGGCGTTGAATGCACCTGCGCCACCAACATGGTCGGTGTGGCCATGGGTATAAACAGCAGTGTTGACTCGGTCGCTTGACCACTCGCGCAGTTTTGACACCACGCTCTTGGCCGACATTGCGTGCGAGACGTCAAACAATGTCAGCCCATCGTCGGTGTTAAAGATGATGACGTTGCTAAATGATTCAATGACGCCGATTCCGACAGCCACTTCTTCAACGGATGTTGCGTCGGCGGTGACTTTCAGTCCGATTGGTGCGTCAATGATTCCGTCAACGATGCGCGCCGAATGCTCAAGCATTGATGTCATCCCCTCAGCCTATGCGAGCCCAAACGCACGGTCACTTTTTCGTGTGGATAATCACCCGAGTCCATGATCTGACTACAACGCCTCAACTCATCGCCAGTCGGAATTTCCTTACTTTGTGTGCTGCTGTTGGTCGGCGCATTCGCTACGAAGCCGGGGCATTAATGTCATCTCAAATGCTGAAGACTCATTCTTCAATACCAGCACTCACTCTTCGCAGCGATCGTCATTGCGGCAACATGGCTTTCAGTTGATCGTAAATATATTGCTTGACCTCTTCTCCAGGACCATACGCATTTACACCGAGAGTCTCTTGAAACTTGTCCTTACTGAATACCAAACGCTGATAGCGCCCAGTGTTCACAAGTTCTTGAATCACAGCAAGGGATTGATTGATCACCGCTTTCGTCGGCTCGTCAAGTGTCGAATAGCCTTTCCCAGCTCTTCCCGTTGGGACACCTGCGGCGCGCGGCGGATCTTCTCCTCGTAACGGACGAATTTTGGCGTTCCCTCCGCCTTCTGAGAATCCCGAAGAATCTCCCCGCACGAACGCGAGGAACTGCTCTTCATTATCATTGAAGATCAGTAACGTGTCCGCATGCTCGGGTTGCTTCGCCATCCAAACAAAGTCGCCATATTTTCCCGGGTCGGTGAAGACACTGGGAATTGTTTCAAAGGTTTCTTTTCTTTTCTTACCAAAAATGCTCTTCATGCTCAACTTTTCGTCCTTCAAGTAGTACGCCCTAAGCGTACGGATCTGTCCCTATTTTCAATCTTTTATGTGTCGGCGATATGCGACCCCGGGAGGCGGCCAATCGGCTTCAAAAGCACTTGTGCAATGCTTCATAAAGTGCGTGAGGGTATCGCTGTCAAAGCCGAACCGGGCAAACATTCCCATGTAAGCCCACCCGAAAAACTTTTCGCTTTCTGACCCAAGACGGCGGACTACATCTGCATGGCGCTCCTCCTCCTTTGCGCCATACAGATGCTCCTGTGCGATTCGTATCGATGCCACTGCAGTTCCCATGTACAGAAGTTGTTTGGGCACTGTACCGACGAGGTCATCTAGCTGCTCCGTGGCCTGACGCAACACATCAGCGCCTGGGACCTTTGACTCGGCAACAATTTCAATAAGTGTTTGGGACAGACCAGGACCGAGCACCGCATACAAAAGTTCCGCTAGCGGAGCAATGTCCTCAAGAGCGGCATCGTGAGCTGGAATCCAACGATCATCCATATTTACCCCTATTCATGTACTTCGCCTTGGCAAACTCGATTCCAATCTGCCAAGGATAATTTTGCCTTGCCGACACGGCAAAGCGAGATTGAAAGCTCAATGACATTAATTGATACATGTGACTGGCGGTCAAGTCCTGCCTTCTCCCAATCTTTGATAATCACAGATCGCCAAAGACCTGCCTTGTAATCATTGGTGAAGATCGGGCGAACCCATACCCGCCTGCGATTGCTCGCAATCACCAAGACTGGACGCGCTTTCCCCTGCCCCTCTTTGGGACCCCACCTGATGTATGCCTTGCCGACACAGCCCACGGGCTCTTCACTCACATTTGACGCCATTTTGTTCAAATGAGGATGGACCATACGAGCAATTTCTACTGGAACGCGATCAAAGCCCAACTCCTTTGGCACGCCCTCTGGCTGAGTTTGCTGATTTCCATTTTTGGCTCGCTGTCTGAACTTACGCGATCCTTGCTCAGATCGATCCCTTTGCTGTCGCTGTTCAGAGCGTTGAATCTTTTCCGCTTGGCGACGCTCCCGTCGTTTGACTTTGATTGACTCATCAACTTCACTTGGCAGTGGAATCGTCGGAGCAGTATCGTCACCCCGAGTGTTCAACAAAAAATTTGCCCACGGGTTGTCAGCTTCACTTAACGCCACGAGTTCACGATGGCACCGCATTTTGACCTCCCATGCCGCCGCCAGAAATAAACGCACCTCCTGTGGCGAAAATTCTTCCATGAGCACTTCACACATTTCTTCAAGATGTTTAACTGTGGGGGCATCCGCATTTACGCCGAGCGTCTGCGATGCTTGCTCCCACACCTCGCTGAGGCGAGGCCCGAAAATTTGTCCGACAATCCACATCGTCCCGCTTTCTTGGCTTGATAACAAGAAATCAT
>SYDZ01000280.1 GCA_005801025.1 Actinomycetota bacterium | reverse complement strand
GTGCTCATCGGAGCGTGGGCAATTCTCGTGTACCCAACCGTGGCGCACTGGGTATTTAGTCCCAACGGATGGCTCTTCAAAGAAGGTGCCCTGGACTTTGCTGGTGGTGCGGTTGTGCACATCAACGCTGGTGCAGCAGCGCTAGCGGTCATTCTTATCTTGAAGCCTCGCAAGGGATGGCCCCGTGAAGCCATGCCCCCGCACAACTTGCCGTTCACAGTTCTTGGAACGGGCATCTTGTGGTTCGGCTGGTTCGGCTTCAACGCTGGTTCGGCTTTAGGCGCCAACGGACTCGCCGCTCAAGCACTTGTGAATACCCACGTCGCGGCGGCTGCCGCAATGTTGGGTTGGCTGTTGATCGAAAAATTGAAGGCTGGACATGCCACAACTCTGGGCGCTGTATCGGGTGCAGTGGCAGGACTCGTCGCTATTACACCTTGTGCCGGATTCGTGAGTACTTCTTCGGCGTTACTCATCGGACTTGCTGCTGGGGCGATTTGTTACTTAAGTCTGGCACTCAAAAATCGTTTCGGTTTTGACGACAGTCTCGATGTCATCGCCGTGCACTTGATCGGTGGATTGCTCGGATCGTTGTTGCTCGGTGTTTTCAGTGACACCACAATCAACTCGCTCGGTGCCGATGGATTGTTCAACGGCGGTGGCTCATCGCTGCTTGGCAAGCAACTTCTAGCCTCGGGTGCGGTGTTCGCCTTTAGTTTTGGCGTCACCTACATCGTGGCAATGATCATCAACAAGACCATCGGTCTCAGGGTCACGCTCGACGAGGAAATGGTCGGGCTTGACCAAAGCCAGCACGCTGAAACTGCCTATCAGGTCTGAGTAGTACGATTCAAAAAGGACAGAGGGAAGAAACTTATGCAACTCATCACCGCAATTGTGAAGCCGTTCAAATTAGATGATGTCAAAGACGCCCTGAAAGCAATCGGCGTTCAAGGAATCACGGTCAGCGAAGTTCGTGGCTTTGGACGCCAAGGTGGTCACACTGAGACCTACCGTGGTGCCGAGTACAACATTGATTTCGTTCCTAAGGTGCGACTCGAGATTGTCGTCAATGATTCGCAGGTTGATGCCGTCGTGGACGCAATCAAATCATCTGCCACTACTGGAAAAATCGGCGACGGAAAAATTTGGGTCAGCAGCGTCAACCGCATTGTCCGCATCCGTACTGGCGAAGAAGGATCTGACGCCGTCTAGCAACTTTGTACGGCCCGCCATACACGCTCTGCCGTACAAGGCATATCAATATGGCGCACCCCTAAAAAGCTGACTGCATCAACGACGGCATTCTGCACAGCAGGCGTGGCACCGATAGTTCCACTCTCACCAAGTCCTTTGGCACCAAGATCATTCATCGGTGATGGTGACTCCATATGAATCGTCACAAAACTTGGCACTTCGGCGGCCGAGGGGAATCCGTAGTCTGCAAAGTTTCCAGTCAACGGATTTCCGTCAGCGTCATAAATAAATTCTTCGTACAGTGCCTGTCCAATTCCTTGCGCTAGTCCCCCATGAACTTGGCCTTCGGCCAGCAACGTATTCACGATGCAACCAGCGTCATCAACTGCGAACATCTCACGCAGTTTTACTTTGCCAGTCTCAATGTCTACTTCCACTACTGCGAGGTGCGCGCCACTGGGGAATGTGCCAGATGCTTGGGTGAAATCACCTTCACCATCCAAACGTTCTCCCATAGCCATTGCTGTAGCGATCACGTCCGTCCACGAACGCGTGACAGATGGTGTGCCTGCGACATGAAAACGTCCATCTTCAAGAACAATGTCTTCGACCGATGCCTCTAAGAGCCGTGCAGCAATCTGTCGGGCTTTGTCGGCAACAACTCCAGCGGCGCGCCACACATTGGTGCCACCAATTTGTACCGAGCGCGATCCACCAGTGATTTCACCACTGCGGACCAAGTCGGTATCGCCGTGAACCACCGTAATGTTCTCAAAGGGAATGCCGAGGCGGTCGCTCACCAACATTGCCCATGTTGTGCGGTGACCTTGTCCATATGGAGTGGTGCCCGTGATCACTCGGGCGTGCACCGCACCACCGTCGCCACTCATCACTTCAACAATGCCAAGTTCGGCACCACCCGACATAGCAGTGATCTCAACATATACAGCAAGCCCGAGTCCGAGTTGCACGTTCGCTCCACTCTCACGGCGAGTCTGCTGTTCAGCACGCAATTCGTTGTATTGCGCAACAACGAGCAACTTTTCCATAGCGCCCGGATAATCACCACTGTCGTATACGGTGCCCGTCCCATTGGTATAAGGAAATTGGTCCTGAGCTACGAGATTGCGACGTCGAACCTCTGCTGGATCCATACCAATTTCGGCAGCGAACATATCAATAGCACGCTCTATCGCTGCCGCCGCTTCGGGACGACCAGCCCCGCGATAAGCCAATGTTGGCACGGAATTTGTCACCACTGATTGAGACTTCATCGATGCGTTCGGTATGTGATACGTCCCTGTCAACATACGCCCAGTCATGAATGGAAGGAAGGCACCAAAGCGCGGGTAAGCACCAGACTCTTGGATCACCTTCATCTCGTAAGCGGTGATCTTGCCGTTGCGATTTCCACCAATACACACATCTTGAATTTGCCCACGACCGTGTCCAAGACCATTCATACTTTCGGTACGACTTTCGGTGTAGCGCACTGGACGATTCACGCGCTTGGCTAACCACGGCAGCAATAAATCCTCAGGATAGAAAAAAGCCTTGGCACCGAAACCTCCACCGACGTCAGGAGTAATCACCCGAATCTGTTCAGGTGGAAGTTCGTAAAATGCGCAGAGCTGATTGCGAATTGGGTGTGCTCCCTGGCAAGCCTGCCAATGAGTGAGGCGTCGAACGCCGTCAGGTCCCGCAGCCTCCCAACGACTTGCGCTGACGCGTCCCTCAAGTGGGCTTGGGGCAATCCGGCGATTCACAATTCGTGATTCAACAATCACTTCACAGTTACTGAAATCAACCTCTTGGCCCGCCGACAGTTCTACGACCACATTGCTTGCGTGTTCTGGGAACAACAACACATCACTTGTCAGCGCCTCTTCGGGGTCTACGACCGCTGGAAGTGCGTCGTAATCTACATACACCGCTTCGGCGGCGTCCACAGCGAGTGCACGAGACTCGGCGACCACTGCAGCAATCAATTCGCCGACGAAACGAACGGTGCCATCGGCTAGAGCAGGTCGGCGAATGCCCGCGGGCAACAACGGCATATCCATCGGCAACGGGCCCAATCCATCGGCGATTACATCGGCGTGAGTGAAGACTCCGAGCACTCCCGGCATGTCTTGAGCCACGGCAATGTCGATGCCACGGATACGCGCATGGGCCATTGCGGAACGGACATAAACCACATGGGTTGCACCTGGCAATGCGAGGTTGTCGATAAATGTACCGTGTCCCATCACCAAATCTGGATCTTCAGTACGTAGTACCCGCTCGCCAATCATTCCCATACTCGTCTCCCAACATTCTTCGGTCATTAGTTGCCGTTTCGGCTACCCAACATGACCACCTCTCAGCGTAGATTAGATTCCATGACTGTTACTGAGTCCGCACCCGTAAAAGCCGAACGTTGGACACACCAATGGAAGGAACTCTACGAGGAGGTCATCACCACTGGGCTGTGTACTGGCTGTGCTGGGTGCGTCGTCACCTGTCCGCATGATGTCATCGGCTACGAGCACGAAGAGGGAAAATACATCCCTTTCCATATTGAAGAAGAACTCGGTCTAGACAATTGCATCCATGGTGAAAAGGGTTGCACGACATGCACCCGCGCCTGCCCACGTTTTCGTAAATGGGAAGAAGCAGCCGACACTCACCTTTTTGGTCGCACACGGGAGCCCGAAGAAATGTCAGGAATTTGGCGTCAGTTATTGTTGACGCGCGCAACCGACAAAGAACAACACGAAAAAGGTCAAGACGGTGGCTTTGTTTCAGCGATGCTGATTTGGTTGATGGAGAACGACTACATTGAAGCGGCCCTCGTCAGTGGCGTTGAACCCGATGACGCATGGAAAGCCAAGCCAGTGTTAGCTCGCAATAAAGAAGAGGTTTTAGCCACTGCTGGTTCGCGTTATACCTATTGCGCTAATCCGTTGGCTTTGCGTGAAGCCAAAGAGCAAGGACTTTCTCAACTCGCACTCGTCGGCATGGGATGCCAAACTTCATCGCCACCGGTGATGTGGGATCGCAAAGCAGGAAAAGTTGGCAAACCGTTTTTATTCAACATTGGTTTACTCTGTTCAAAAACTTTTGACGATGCTATTTTTGTCGAACTCTTTGAAGCCAAATACGGCTTAAGGAAACAAGACATGGTGAAGATGAACATTAAGGGCGCCTTCCAGATTTGGATGAAGGATGGCTCATTCCACGAAATCAATCTTAAGGAATGTCACCAATGGACGCGTCAAGGTTGCAAGAGTTGTCCAGACTTCGCTGCCGAACATGCAGATATTTCAACGGGCGGTATCGGTAAGGACAATGACTGGACGCTCACCATCGTGCGCACCGAACTGGGCGAGGAAGTCATCAACCGCATGATTGCTGATGGTGTCATCGAGTCACGACCTGCTCAAGAAGACGAAGTGGCGATGAAGTTGCTGCGTACCTTGAGCATTGTCAGTCGTCGCCGTTGGCCAGAGTGGGCAGAGGCCTCGGTCTCCATTGGGGTGCCACCGCCGAAGAAAAAAGTTGACGGCACGGAACCAGCCGCCCACTAAGCACAAACGATCAACCGAGGGTTGGATTTTCGGCGATTGAAGCACGCTTCATACGCTCGACAGGTGCTTGACGAAAATCGGGATGAGTCAAAATCCAAAACTGATTAGCCACGACCGCATCATGAACCTGTTGTGCCACATCAGTTGCGGCGATTCCACCCTCAACGCCCGCCTTCAACATTTCATTCATCATTGAGGCGATGGGGTCGGTCGGTTCGGCGGGTTGTGCGCCGAGACGTTCAGTCCACTTAATATCTGTCGTCAAATTTGTCTTCACAAAACCAGGGCATAACACGCTGCAACTCACACCCGAACCTTTTGCTTCAAGTTCGAGAAACAAACCTTCGCTGATTGCGACGACTGCATGCTTGGTTGCGTTGTACGGACCGAAGCCTGGCATCGCCACAAGTCCAGCCATTGAAGCCGTATTGACAATGTGTCCTTCGTTTTGATCGAGCATGATCGGCAGGAATGAACGAATGCCGTGGATGACTCCGTACAAATTGATGTTGATCACCCAATCCCACACACTCATCGGTCCGGTCCACTGATCACCGACGCCAGCGACTCCAGCGTTATTGCAGAGCACATGTGCCGCGCCATACTTCTCCAGCGTCTTGCGGGCCAACTCTTCAACACTCTCGCCCAAGGACACATCAACCGTGACTGGGAAAACATCGGCGCCATTTTCCGTTAGTTCGGCTTCTACATTGCGCAGTTTCACCTCGTCCACGTCGGCAAGAACGATTTTCATGCCAGCCGCAATGAAACGATCGGTCATGGCACGACCAATACCGCTCGCTGCTCCCGTAATGACCGCCACTTTTCCTCGAAGATCTTCCATTCCACATTCTTACCCTGCGTTCTAGTTCGCGAATGTGTCCGAACCAGCATTTCCACCATCAAACCAGCCAGCAGACCATCTACTCGCTGGCTTACGACGCCTGAACCGCGTGAGTTCTGAGCTGGATTCGTGACGGTATGTCGCATGAAACCCGCCCACAACATGAATAGCGACGGTGAGGGGGCGTAGCGTCTAGGTCGTGGGCTACCGCTATTTATGGACACCTTTACAACTTGGGCCGGTGACGGCCCGCAACCGCATTGTCTTTAGCGCTCACCTCACCAACTACGCCCGCGATGGCAAGCCCACCGAGCAACACGCCGACTACTACGCGGCGCGTGCAGCTGGCGGCGCCGGTCTCATCATCACCGAAGAGCACAGCACCCACCCCACCGACTGGCCCTACGAGAAACTGATTCATGGTTTTCATCGCGACGTGATCCCTGGCTACAAACGCATCACCGATGCTGTCCATCGTCATCGCGTGCCGATTTTTGCCCAAATCAATCACAACGGTGGTCAGGCGAGCAGCATGTTCAGTCGTCTTCCGGTGTGGGCACCTTCGGCGGTTGCCGATCCCCTCTTTCGCGAAGTTCCAAAAGCTGTCACGCACGCCGAGATTGATGAAATCATCGCGGGTTATGCACTCGTCGCCGAACATTGTGCCGAAGGTGGCTTCGACGGCATTGAACTGCAGTGCAGTCATTCATCAATCGTGCGCGGCTTCTTATCACCCGCCACAAATCGTCGCACCGATGAATACGGCGGTTCGCTCGTTAATCGCGCTCGCATTCTTGTCGACATTGTTGCGGCCGTTCGCAATGTCATCGGCAATCGTTTAGCCCTAGGTGTGCGTTTGTGTGGTGACGAATTCATTGATGGCGGAACAACAATTGATGAAGCGGTTGAAATCGCCAAAATTGTTGAAGCCACTGGCCAAGTTGATTACATCAACACATCAATTGGTGTGGCCACCGCAAGTTTGTTCATGATTGAAGCCAGCATGCATATTCCTCCGGGCTATGCGATGTTCATTCCAAGTGCGATTCGCAAAGCAGTTGACTTGCCAGTCGTTGGTGTTGGTCGATTCAAAGATCCGCTTCAGGCCGAGCGCGCTCTCGCCGAAGGTCAATGCGATTTAGTTGGCATTGTGCGTGGACAAATTGCCGATGCCGACTTTGCGATCAAGGCTCGTGCTGGTGCAACTGACGAAATTCGTTTGTGTTTGAGCTGCAATCAAGAATGTGTTGGTCGTATGGGACTCAACCGCTGGTTGGGTTGTATTGAAAACCCGCGCACTGGTCGCGAAAACGAATGGCGAGTTGACAATCATCTAGCCATTACTTCTAAGCCCAAGAAAGTAATGGTTGCTGGTGCTGGTCCGGCCGGATTGCAAGCTGCGATCGCCGCGGCCCGCAAAGGTCATCAAGTCACGGTGTACGAAAAAGAACCAGTCGCTGGCGGTCAAGTGCGCATCGCCGCAAGCGTTCCGAACCGTGCTGAATTTGGCGACATGATTCGTAATCAACTCGCCGAATGTGCACGACTCGGCGTCACCATCATCTACGGCTCGGGTGTCTGGCCAGGATTGATTGACGAGCAAAAACCCGATCACGTCATCGTCGCCACTGGTGCCGAACCATCTCGTCCGTGGTGGGTCGCCGATGC
This sequence comes from Actinomycetota bacterium, assembly GCA_005801025.1. Lineage (GTDB taxonomy): Bacteria > Actinomycetota > Acidimicrobiia > Acidimicrobiales > Ilumatobacteraceae > Casp-actino8. The sequence goes on along the minus strand of SYDZ01000280.1, from coordinate 2,863 downwards.
CAGCACTGACGAAACTGCCAATCGCGTGTGTGATGTGCGCGCCATTCTTGATGGCTCCGCTCTCATGGGCGGACCCCAATCGGGAGACAGTGTGGTGATCATTGATGAAATCGGATTCCACCACGCCACATCCACCGCCGAGGTCTTGGCCGATCGTGGTTGCAACGTTGAAATCGTGACTCCAGGCATGGTGGTTGGTCAAGATCTCGGCATCACCCTCGACATGGAGAACTGGTGGATGCGCGCTGGTGCAAAAGGCATCGTGCAATCAACCGATTTAGTGCCAATGGGCTTTGCTAATGGTGAACTCACTTTGCTGCATCACCCCACTGGAGCCAATCAAACTCGCCGACCCGATTGGGTTGTACTGGCAGTTCCGCCGAGCCCGGTTGAGTGGTTGTACAACGACCTCAAGAATGCCGGCGTAAGTGTTGAACGCGTTGGTGACTGTGTCGCACCACGACGAGCCCACGCTGCCGTCGTTGACGGCGAGCGCGCCGGCTCATTGATCTGAAGTTGAACAGCCTTCACAAAGGTTTCCGACTAAGGTCATCACGTGCCCGCAGCGTCTGGAGTTGTCAACAGTCTCACCGATTGGCTTGATCGAGTCTCTGGACATTGGTGGTTTTTGGCGGTCATTTTGGTGATCGCTCTGCTTGACTCGGTGATACCAGTGGTCCCTAGTGAGACAACTGTGATCATTGGTGGAGTGGCAGCAAGCAGCGCAGGCATTGCGCCTTACAACATTGTTTTTGTGATTATCGCAGGAGCGGTGGGAGCCTTCCTTGGAGACAACTTGAGTTATCAAATCGGTCGTCGCGCAAGCGGCTTCCTGGAGCGCCGCGCAGCCAAGAAAGAGTCCACCGCCAAGAAACTGCATTGGGCCGCTGAGCAAATTGAAGAACGCGGTGGCCTACTATTAATCACTGCCCGATTTATTCCGGGCGGACGCACGGTTCTGACTATGTCGTCCGGGCTCACCCAGCAACCACAACGGTGGTTCATCGGATGGGTTGGCGTCGCCACCATCATTTGGGCCTCATACGCGGGGATCTTGGGGTATGCCTTTGGAACCAAATTTGAAGATGACCACACGACAGCCTTCCTGCTGGCTTTTGGCGCGGCGCTCGCCGTCACAGCGTTCATTGAACTCGTGCGCTTTGTGAATAAGAAGCGATCCTCCCGACCCAACCTGTGACTCCCCCATTGGGCACATAGGGGCAGAGTAGGCGTAATCTGAAGGAGTCATGCTTGCTATCATCCCTGTCCGTCATGGAGTCGCCCCCGTTGGTTCAGATGAAACCGTCTGCGAAGCCCGAGGCAATGTTCTACTCGTCGGCACAGACACAGCCACCGCCGCAACCTCACTCGCCCATGTGGCCACCCGTATTTGGCTTGTTGAGTCCTCGCCCACCGCGCACGTCATCGCCACAGCCATCGCGCAGGTTGGTCTGACCGCAGACTCTCTCATTCTGCCCGCCAGTCCCGATGGTCGAGATCTCGCTCCGCAACTTGCTCATCATCTGCGGCGGACACTTTTCGCGGGCTCCATTGCCGTGACAACGGACAAAGTCAGCGTGGCGCGCCAAGGTGGACTAGCAATCGCCGACTTCACCCCGGTAACACCATTCGTCGCCACTTTGCAGATCGGCATTCGCGGTATTGACACACATGCTGATGAACCAGTCATCACCACCGTTGAAGTCTCCAGTCTTTCTGCTCCATCACGCACATCTAGCGTTTCGTCTGTGGCGGTGCTACCTCCAGATGCGTCAACCATGGACCTCTCCGAAGCCCCACGAATTGTCAGTGGTGGCGCGGGTCTTGATAGCGATCAACGCTTCAGACAACTGCAATCTGTTTCCACTGCCCTCGACGCATCAATGGGTGTCACGCGTGTCATCACCGATCGCGGTTGGGCCGAGCACGAACGTCAAATTGGTACGACTGGCGTCATCGTGCAACCTGACTTGTATATCTCCTTTGGTGTCAGCGGTGCAGTGCAACATACCAGTGGTCTCGGCCAACCTGAACACATCATCAGCGTCAATACTGATGCCCATTGCCCAATGATGCAGATGTCCGACTTGGCAATCGTCGCTGATGCCAATGCAGTTCTTGATGAACTCGCACAATTGCTCGGCGTGAATGTCAAAGAAGGTGCCTCGTGACCGACGCTGACATCATCGTTGTTGGGGCTGGTCCCGCAGGATCATGCGCTGCCATTGCCGCTGCCCGTTCAGGAAAACGCGTTGTTCTGATTGAGCGTGGGCCGTTCCCAGGTTCTAAAAATATGTATGGCGGTGTGATCTATCCGCGCATCCTTGATGAACTCATTCCACATTGGTTTGAGACTGCCCCCATCCAACGCTGGGTTGTGCGTCGCTCGACGATGGTGCTCTCAGATACTGGCGCCTTGAACATTGACTACCGCAGTAACACGTGGGGTCAGGCGCCGTATAACGGTGCAACTGCGTATCGTCCCGATTTCGACAACTGGTTAGCGCAGCAGGCGGTAGCAGCGGGAGCAGATCTCATTTGTTCGACGACTGTCACTGGACTATTGAGCGATGATCAAGGTCGAGTCTGTGGAGTTTCTACTGATCGCCCCGATGGCGATCTCACGGCATCTGTCGTGATTGCTTGCGATGGAGTGAACAGTTTCTTAGCCAAGCAAGCCGGTCTCTATCCGAACGCCGATGCCGACAATTACACTCTCGGCGTCAAAGAAACACTTTCACTTTCAAAACACATTATTGATGAGCGCTTCGGAGTACGCGATAACCAAGGTGTCGACCTAGAAATTCTTGGCGGCACATCTGGAGTTAATGGTGGCGGTTTTATTTACACCAACCTTGACACC
>SYDZ01000279.1 GCA_005801025.1 Actinomycetota bacterium | reverse complement strand
GGCAGCGGCCTGAATTTCACCGCGGTTAAAGGCAGCGTTGTAGCCAGTGATGTCGCGATAGCCCATCTCAAATAGAAGGTCGTATCGCTTCTCCATTTCTCGCACCGCCCATTGCAAGGCATTAGCGGCTTTCTTGGGATTCGTCACGGGTTGGGTGAGCAAGTGTGGGAGTCGCGCATATTGACCCATCTCCACTTGTTTAGGGTCAATCAAGATCAATTTGACTTGATCGGGTGTTGAACGCATCAAAATTGAAGTGATGATGCAGTTGATGCCACTTGACTTACCTGCACCCGTGGCTCCAGCAATTAACAGGTGAGGTGTTGTTGCCAAATTCAAGAACACAGAACGACCGGCAATATCTTTGCCGATCGCTACGTCAAGCGGATGACTTGCCACTTTCGATTCAGCCGAAGCCATGAGGTCACCTAAAGCCACGAGTTGACGAGTCTGATTGGGAACCTCAATACCGATAGCCGACTTGCCAGGAATTGGTGCCAATATCCGCACATCGGTGGCCGCCATTGCGTAGGCAATATCTTTTTGCAATGAAGTTACCCGCGCCACCTTGACACCGGGACCGAGTTCAAGTTCATAACGAGTCACAGTCGGACCAACAGTTTGGTCAACAAGAGTGACCTTGACACCATGAGACAACAATGCTGCTTCAAGATCTTCACCGCGTTGACTAACTTCGCTTTGATCAATGGCCTGCTTACTACTGCGCGTCAAATAGGAAAGTGGAGGCAACTTCCACTCACGAGCATTTATCGGCGGTGAGTCAAACTGCCCTTGAGTGTGAGGAACGTCTACTTTGGCTGAGGGTCGCGGCGTCTTCACAGGTGGGACAAAAACCTTGACTGGTTCTGGCTCAACTTCGGGCTCATCATGGTCAAGTGGCCGAACCTCTAGTTCATCGTATTCGCCCGCAGCATCTTCATCATCGGCATCAGTTTCAACGACGGCATCATCTTCAGTTTCATCTTCAGAGATTGTGCCGAGACTCTCAGTGAGCGATCGTGCGCGGGCTCCGGCACCGCTCACAATCGTCGAGAAAAAACCACCGACAGCACTGGCTGCATCTTTCAGACTGAGACTTGAAATCAACAAACTGCAACCGAGAGCCAATGCCGTCAAAACCAGAACCGCAGCAATATCCCCAATCGTCACTTGCAAGATCTGACCGAGTATCGCTCCCAACCATCCCCCTGCTCCACCAAGAGCATCCACACCCGTGAAGGCATCTGGCCCTTTAAAAACATGCAAAATTCCGAGGGCCGCTAACACAACTCCACCCCACCCAAGAGCCAACTTCATTCGATTGGGTGCTTCGTCTCCGCGCAGTTGCGCAACGCCGATAGCGACGAATACCAACGGTAAGCAATATCGACCGAGTCCAAGCAGACAACCAAGAGCGGTGTCCGCCCCACGCCCAACGGGACCAGCGAGACGGGCATAGACCGCTAAGCCAACAATGACACCAAGAACGATAAACGCAATCGCCACAAACTCACTTTCGCGACCATTAATCGCCCGACGAACTTCTCCAGTCTGCGAAGCCTTCGCCTGATCCCCACGACCTGCAGAATTGGAGCGCGAGGGAGTCTTCTTCGTTGTTAGCTTTTTCGCACTCATCGACCATAACGCTAGCAATGGGGCGCGCATGCGCTCGGTCATACCCCCAGTTAGGCACACTGTTTTTGGGGCAATAATCGGCTAAGAAGCATCGGTGCCGATGATCTCACCATCTTTCGTCACGAGCACAGACATTTCACCACCTTGCGAGGAGTTCATGTGCACTCGATAGTCAGCGACTCCCGTGGACTCCGACGCTGTACCCACTCCGGCTATGACGAACATTGTCGCCCGTGAGTTAGGCAATGCACTGATGACTTTCAGCAATACTTTTTCTATTGAAAAATTAACAGCAGAGCGCGTGAAGGTCGGTCCGTTGGCAGCCAGTGGCAGAGCTACATCCTCAAGACCGTCTTGCGGTGTAAAAACATATTGCGCCATGGCATCGGGCAATCCGTCGGGATTTGGTTGACCATCAAGATCGGTGGCAAGAAAAAGGTTGACGACCGCGTCAGTGACATTGATTTCAAAATAAGCCTGATCGTCACCCACCCCTGCGTCAACGGCATCCATTGCCTGCTCAATGAGATCAAGCCGCAGACTTGAGTCTTTGACGGCTGGCTGCTCGCTTCGGCAAGCCAACAACATAATAACTAAACAGCCGACAAAGTATTTCGGAGACAATCTTTTTTGGGCCACTTAGGCCTCCATGACCACGGGAACAATCATCGGCCGTCGCTTGGTTCGCTCGTTCACAAAACGACCAGCGGCGCGCCGTACGTCTTTCTCCAAGGCTTCAGGACTGCGCACACCTTCCATCAAAGCCTTTTCCACGGCAGCAGCCACGACTTCGCAGGCTTCATCAAGTAAGTCTTCAGCCTCTGGGGCGTAGACCCAACCGCGGGTGATGATCTCAGGACCTGTCAGAACTTTCCCAGAGGCGACATCGACAGTCACAACGACGACGACGACACCTTCTTCAGCAAGAACTTTTCGGTCGCGCAGCACGCCCTGTCCAACGTCACCGACGATGCCATCAACATACAAATAACCAGCGGGGATTCGCGCTACTGGGGTGAGACCTTCATCAGAGAGTTCAAGGACATCACCATCTTCGCAGAGCAACACATTGGATTTAGCAACTCCCATGATGATTCCCAACTTTGCATGAGCCACGAGGTGCCGATATTCGCCGTGCACCGGCACGAACCATTCTGGCTGAACAATTGAAAGATACGTTTTGAGTTCGTCGGCTTGGGCGTGCCCCGTGGCGTGCACATCGGCGATACCTGAGTGCACCACTTCAGCACCAGCACGTAACAGGCCATCAATCACTCGCGTCACATTGGTCTCATTGCCTGGAATAGCATCGCTGGACAAAATAACTGCATCACGTTCAGCGACTTTTAGCCATTTGCTATCACCACGCGCCATCAACGACAGAGCCGACATGGGTTCTCCCTGACTGCCAGTGGAGATAATGCACACTTTATGTGGCGGGTAATCGTCGGCTTGTTCAATATCAATCAACGTGTCATCTGGAACTTGAAGAACCCCAAGATCACGGGCCATACGGACATTTTTCTGCATTGAGCGGCCCATCGTGGCTACCTTGCGCCCAGTTTCAACAGCGGCATCGATGATCTGTTGAATTCGGTGAATATGACTTGCAAAACTCGCAGTAATGATTCGGCGGTCACGGTGCTCATGAAACAAGGCCCGCAGAACACCGCTGATTGATCTTTCGCTGGGAGCGTGCCCATGTTCTTCAGCGTTCGTTGAATCGCATAACAGCAAACGAATTCCCTCTGTTGAGGCAATTGCACCAATGCGCGCTAAGTCAGTGCGGCGACCGTCAACTGGAGTGAGATCCAATTTGAAGTCACCAGAGTGCAAGAGCACCCCTTGTGATGTATGAACTGCAACAGCAAAGGCGTGTGGCACAGAGTGTGTGACAGGAATGAACTCAACATCAAATGGACCGATCATTCTTCGCTCACCGTCGCGCACAACAATCAGTTCAGTGCGACCGAGCAGTCCCGCTTCTTCAATGCGGTTACGTGCTAAACCCAAAGTGACATCAGACCCATAGACGGGGAAACTGAGATCGCGCAATAGATACTGCAACCCACCGACATGATCTTCATGTCCATGAGTCGCCACACAAGCCACAACCCGATCAGCATTTTCCCGGAGCCATGTGAAGTCAGGAAGAACTAGATCAATGCCATGCATATCGGCATCAGGAAACATCAACCCACAATCGATGAGCAACAACTTGTCATCTTGTTCGATGACCATACAGTTGCGACCAATCTCGCCGAGACCACCGAGAAAGGCAATCCGGACCGGGGTTGCCATCAGGAGTCTCGCAAACGAGAAACCTGAAGATTGGCGAGAACTGCTTTGGCCTTCTCGACGACGAAAGCAGCAGGTGGACCCATCGGCAAACGACACTCACCGACTGGTATACCGAGCAAATTCATCATCACTTTGCTGGGGATTGGATTAGGTGATTCGTCTCCAGTTTCATAGGCAAAGCTTTCCAGCAGACGTTGATTGATGGCCAGCGCTCCAGCTGTATCGCCATCTTGCCAACAACCAAACATCTGCTGATGATCAATCGCCGACCAATGTGTGGCCACGCCAATCACTCCAACTGCACCGACAGCCAGCAATGGCAATGTCAATCCATCATCACCGCTATAGACCTCAAAGCCAGATGGAGCAGCAGCAATGACATTGGCAGTTTCAGCGGGATTTCCGGCAGCGTCTTTCAAAGCCACGACCGTTGAGACTTCGTGAGCCAACTTCAACAAAGTTGACGAACTGATTTTTCGCCCTGTCCGTACAGGAATGTCGTAGACGATGATTGGCAGATCAGAAGCGGCGGCCACTGCGCGAATATGAGCCTCAATGCCCGATTGCGGAGGGCGGTTGTAATACGGAGCGACAACTAATAGCCCCGCCACGCCTAACTTACTGGCCTCTTTCGTCATATGAATTGAGTGCAAGGTGTCGTTGGTTCCCGTACCCGCAATCACCGGAATGGTCACCGCTTCAGCCACGGCTGCGAACAAACTCAGTCGCTCATGATCAGTCAACACGGGTGCCTCACCAGTTGTTCCGGCTATCACGAGTCCATCATTACCGTTGGCTTGCAACCATTTCGCCAAATGTTGAGCACCATCAAGGTCAAGTGCCCCACTGGCATCGAAAGGTGTCACCATCGCGGTGAGAACATTTCCAAAACGAGCCATCAGAAACTCCCTTCCTGAGCGCGATTAATTCCTTGCGTGAGAATCAAGTCTTCATGAAGTTCCATCCACACATCGTGGAACGACCCACACATCACTCCTGTAAACATATTGTTTGCTCCACCTTCAACCAAGGCACAGGTTGACTCAAGACGAGGTCCGTAATGAGCCAGACGCGGCAGAATCAGCGTCATGGCTTGAAGCACTGGCACTGCCGATGCATGCAATGCCGTCAAGCGTTTGATGACCGATTGGTCATAGGCAGCGTCACTGTGATCGTTAGGAGCACCATCACGCAACTGCCAATCTCCACAGAGATGTTTGAAAGAATCATTGATCTCTAAAAATTGATGATAGTGAACCTTCAAAGGCTCTAGATCAAGACCTGCAATGTCACGATCCAAGGCCGGGCGATGCGCAGTTCGACCTGCAGGTGTGAGTTGCCACAATGAACGAGCCTCACGGAACATAACTAACTCCTCACAAGCAAGTTCCTGCAGATGAGAATCCACTTCACTGACCTTGAGAGCCACCATCTCGGCCAAGGTCTCAGTTTTGGCGAATCCCTTGATACGCAAGGCGTGGAATGTCAGAAATTTGGGATCGGCTTGATAAGAATGCGAACGGGCCATACCTTTGCCAGCGTAGTGCTTAGGCTCGCCACGCAAGATACCGATTCGCCATAGCCCTCCTCACGATGAACCCAATGACCTGTTCACGGGCACTAGCGTCAAGATGTGGATCAGATGGCGATGAGCGACACCCAACGAACGAACCTGGTGATCATCTTTGGTGGACAGTCCGCTGAACATGATGTCAGCTGTTCGACGGCTGCTCATGTGATGAAAGCCATTGATGTTCGGCGTTATACCGTCACAGCCCTCGGCATCGACGTACACGGCCAATGGCACCTTGCTGAATCAGCAATGGCTGCTTTGGATCGTGGTGCGGATGCCGTACCTGACCGATTGCAGGCCAGTGGACCTGTTGTTTCTGCATCACTGGCGCTGACCGCCGCTACAGGAAGTGCAAACACTGTGGTGATGCCGCTGCTACACGGCCCCATGGGTGAAGATGGAACCATTCAAGGCATGCTGGAATTGCTTGACGTGGCCTATGTCGGAGCCGGAGTTTTGGGTTCATCAATCGGAATGGATAAAGCACTCTCCAAAGATGTGCTGGCGCGTCACGGGATCGCCCAACCGCGATACCACGCTCTTCGAGAATCAGAAATCAACCCCGAAGCCCTGAGCGCTATTGTCGACGAACTTGGGCTTCCGCTATTTATCAAGCCCGCCAATATGGGTTCTTCAGTTGGCGTCAGCAAGGCACACACGATTGACGAGGTCATAGCAGCGACGAAGCAGGCACTTACTTACGACGAATGGATCATCTTTGAAGAGGCCATCACAGGACGCGAGATTGAAGTCGCTGTACTTGGCAGTCTTGAGCCCGAAGCCAGCGTGGCCGGGGAAATTGTTCCGGCTCATGAGTTTTATGATTACGAAGATAAATACCTGAAAGATAGTGCGCAACTGTTAATACCTGCGCCGTTGAGTGATGCCGCTGCGACTGCAGTGCGCCAACTGGCGATACAAGTTTTTCAAGCGTTGCGCGGCGAGGGCTTAGCGCGAGTCGATTTTTTCTACGAAGAAAATGATCGTGGCTTTCTGTGCAATGAGATCAATACCATGCCTGGCTTCACACCGATCTCGATGTACCCAAAATTATGGAATGCATCTGGGTTGAGTTACCCGGAACTGTTGGATCGACTGATAAGTCTGGCGTTAGAGCGTC
>SYDZ01000278.1 GCA_005801025.1 Actinomycetota bacterium | reverse complement strand
CGACCAGACCTTGATTTCACCGCCATGTCGACTGCCCTCAAACTGAATCTGCTGGTCAGCACAACATTTCAATCAATCAACGTGCGGATGCTTGAGCTGGGTCTCTCTCTCGGCGAATTCGATGTGTTGGCGACATTGCGGCGCCACGGCAAAAGTGGGGTTTTGATGCCGACCGAGATCGCTGCTTTCGCCATGATTTCGCCAAGCGGACTCACCAATCGACTCACTCAATTAGAAAAAATGGGCCACATTGAGCGCCTCAGGGACCCCAATGATCGCAGGATTTCTCTCGCTCGACTCACTCCCAAGGGTCGCAAAGTTGCCGATTTGGGCATCAGTTTCGCTGCTACTCACTCAACAGAAATGATGGGTCGCGTGGATTCCAAAGACCTAGCGGTCTTCAATAAGGTCCTCGAGCAGATGATGAGATCCGTCGAAGAATGACCCGCATCGGAGGGGCGCAGTCACGCGCAGGGTTCATCAACAAAGTCCCCCACGTCTGAGTCTCAGAGATCTCATGAGGGAAACAACAGACTTCGGTCAGGTCCGAGGCACTACCGTGAAGAGTGATGTCTACGCCCGTCTCCCCTGGATCAACAAACGAGCCCTCGCCGGGCTTAGCGGCTCTGCGTCAGCGCATCGATGAACTTGACCGTCAACTACTTGACATTCTTGCTCAGCGTCTTGAAGCCTGCCATGAGGTAGCACGCATCAAGGAACATAGCGATACTCCGATTATTCAACCTGACCGAGTGCGCGAAGTTGTCACCAGTCGTCGTCAATACGCCATTGACAGGTCAGTTGACCCGGACTTTGCGCAGGACATTATGCGCGTCGTCCTCGCCGAAACTCACCGCATCGAAATTGCTGGTCGCCGCACTGATGCCGCTCCCGAGAAAAGCGCTTCATCGGAAGGAACAAGATCTGCGATCGACACAGTCTCCACTCGCGTGGACCATGTGGTCATCGCCGTGGAGAATGTGTCCACAGCAGTTGACACCTTCACCCAGAACCTCGGATTTCATCTTGAACATCCATCCAATAGCCACCCAGGCATCGCTGTCATTGCCGCTGGTGGGGTCACTCTTGTCTTAGTTGGACCAGAGGCGGGGCCTCAAGTAGCCGCCCACATTGCGCGTCACGGTAGTGGAATTCACCACATCGCCATTGAAGTGCTGAACGCTCATTACACCCACGCCACTCTCAATAGCACGAGTTCTGTGCTCTCGCCGATCGTCACCGACGTCGTCACCGACGATCATGGGCACGAACAGTTCTTTACCCTACGCGACCCTGCCACGGGAGTTCAATTAGGGTTTATCGCTCGCACCGGGCATCGTGTGGGCGTGGCGACACAAAATATCCTTGAGGGCTTCAAAACCTCGTAGCCCCGACTAGACTCTCTTGTGCACGACAAATACCGAGATAATGGGGCTCTCTCGCATCCGCATCATCTCCGTTGTGCGCTGGCAAAAACTGAGTAGTTCTTACCTCCCAGAAGGGTCTTAGTTATGACGCGCCAGCGCATTGATGTCCAATTTGGTGATTTTGCTGATCCCCGAGTCACCATCACCCAACCCAGCGATCTGCCAACTGATCTTCGTGATTTGATTGACACCCCGCTTGACCAATTGATGGCCCGCGCCCGGGAGATACGAGATCAACACCACGGCACACGCATCACGTTCTCTCCGAAGGTCTTTATTCCCTTGACCATGTTGTGTCGCGATAGTTGTGGATACTGCACCTTCGCTCAGCCACCGGCGCGACTGGAAAGCCCATTTTTGTCGCCCGAACAAGTGTTGAAAATAGCCAAGCAAGGAGCGCGTCACGGTTGCCACGAGGCTCTCTTTACCTTAGGCGAAGCCCCCGAAGAAAAATATCAAGTAGCGCGTGATTGGCTCACCAAGCATGGCTACGCATCAACGATTGAATACCTCGTGGCAATGTGCAAGTTAGTACTTGAAGAAACTGGACTACTCCCCCACGCCAACGCTGGAGCATTGGGCAAAGAAGAACTGGCGAGTTTGCGGCCCTTCTCGCCAAGCCAAGGAATGATGGTGGAAACATTGCGCCATGATTTGGATTGTCATCGTGGGGCCCCCGACAAAGACCCAAAACGCCGTTTGGCCACTCTCAACTTTGCTGGAGAATTACATATTCCGTTTACAACTGGGATTTTGGTCGGCATCGGCGAAACACGCGCCGATCGCATTGCTGCCTTGGTTGCGATACGTGAATCTCACCAGGCACACATGGTTAATGGGCGCGGACATGTGCAAGAAGTAATCGTGCAAAACTTCCTACCTAAATCCCGCACTGGCATGCAACACGAAGACGCTTGCCCGACGGATGAATTCTTGTGGTCGATTGCCGTGGCGCGCATCATTTTGCCACCCGACATTCATCTTCAAGCCCCACCAAACCTCAGCGATGACTTCGCTCCCCTACTTGATGCCGGCATTGACGACTGGGGCGGGGTTTCGCCTGTGACCGCTGATCACGTCAACCCAGAACGCCCGTGGCCTGACCTCGATATTCTCCAAACCGTTACCGAGTCGCGGGGTCTCGTTTTGGCCCCGAGACTGACTTTGTACCCCGAGTACATCGTCAGTACTCCACACAGTCTCTCCCTTGACACGGCACGCCGTTTCAACCCTGCACAAAATCCGTGGATTGATGTGAATCTGCGCTTTCCGATTCTCGATCGTTGCGATGCTGAAGGACTTGGACGCGATGATCCTGGCGCCGTGTGGCCAGAGAAAGTCACCGCTGCCGATGTCGTGTTGGACGGTGCTGAAGTGGTACTTGTCGGTCATCGCTCGACTCAGTGGTACAGCGGAAGTAATAACAAGCCACCGTTGATCATTGGCGCAAGAAATGGCACTTCGCTTCACCACAACTCGCGAGTTGTGGAAATTATTGCTGGTCATCGTGCCGGTCAAGAACTTGGCGAGCAGGAGATTATTGACTTGTTTCGTGCCCGTGGGTCCGAGGTTTTGGCGATTGCTGACTACGCCGATCATCTCCGCCAGATGACAGTGGGCGATCAGGTCACATGGGTACACAACCGCAATATCAATTACACCAATGTCTGCACCTTCAAATGTAAGTTTTGTGGATTCTCTAAAGGTCCACTATCGCTGAACTTGCGCGGCACACCGTATCTTCTAACTCTTGATGACATTGCTCAACGCGCTGTCGAAGCCTGGACCATGGGGG
>SYDZ01000277.1 GCA_005801025.1 Actinomycetota bacterium | reverse complement strand
CGGGGATGAAAAGCCAAAGGCAGGAATAATAATAAGGAGCTCAAGATCGGACGCGCGATGGCACGTTGGTTACCCCCCGTCCACCAAAAAGTCGCCAATGCTGTGAGACCAATCAGCCCAACAATCGGTAAGTAACCCACATGCACCTGTACAACCAACGCTGCACTCATGCACATCAACCACATTGATGGGCGATCGCGTTCGGTCACACCCCATGACGCCGTCACAAACAGTACAAATAGTGGAAGAGCTAAGAAGGGAGTCCAGACATCAGCACTGGCGATGCCACCAACACTCATCCAAGATGCCAAAAGTAAGGCCACGGCAGTGGCGCTGCCCCATAGCCCGCGCAAGCGAAAAGCCAACCATGCAATCAGTACCAACAGCGCGCACGAGTACGCCCCCGCCCCAACGAAGAGTCCCCATGACGCACCACCTGCGAGCCAATGAAACGGCACAAAAATGTAAAATAGCAACGAGCCAAGATGACTCCAGCCATGCCAACTGTATTGACCCAATGACGGGAACGAACCGGTCGCAGCGTCAGCAACTTGCAGCCCAAAGACGGCGCGATCCTGAAGCAGAAGCGCTCCACCCATCAAGCCGTGTACCACCGAAACCACAACTGGGATAGACCCCAGCAAGGCAATGACCCACCAACGCGCCCAACGATTCACTTTTTGAACGGGGACACTTTTGTGAGCGCGCGAATCATGGTGCTCACCTCTGGTTCAGTCAAGCCAGCAGCGAATTCGCGCTGAATCGCCCGTCGATAGAGAATGTTTGAGTCCCGCCATACCAATCGTCCCATGCGCGTTAAACGCACAATCACTGCCCGATTATCATCAACCGTCGGGGCTTCTTCACGGGTCACATAGCCACGTTCCACGAGAGAATCAATCCGTCGCGACAAACTGCTGGGAACCGCTGATAACAATTCGCACAGTTCTTTGACGCGCAATTGATCTTTGTTATTCGCCAGAATTGCGAGCATGTCAAACTGTGACAAAGCAAGATGAAACTCATCAAACATTTCAGCCTCAATACGACGCGAAACTACTTCGCCTGCCATCTGAAATGATTTCCATAATGCGATTCGCTCTGCGTCAAGACGAGGCATTAGTCGGCTACCTTGACCATCATTCAGGCTCCCGTGATATCGCCACGCTGACAGACTAACCAAAGAGGCGACTCATGTCACGAGTTTGTTCAGCTTGCAACAAACGTCGCAACCAACTCCATGGCTTCAGCGAAGGTTGCGCGCTCGGAAAGCAATGTACGAAATGGCATCAGTTGTCGAGGACGGCTGACACCCAAAGCCGCTTTCAACAAACCACCTTTCTCATAGAGCGCCACAAATGATCTCTCTTCGGGTGAGCCGACAACAATGTGCGAAGTCTCATCACCGTCACATTGACCCAAGAATTGGATTCGCGCTGTGAATTGATCGCTCCAGAAAAATGGAACCGCCGAATATGGTTTTGGTTCTTCGTTGCGCCACACAGCCAACAAATTACTGGCTGCTGCGGCACCTTGCTCAGATGCTGTTGTCCAATGCTCGACGCGCATTTCTTTGTCGTAGAGATTGTTATACCAACGGCAGACATCGCCGGCGGCGTACACACCGTCAATACCGGCATTCAATGTGTCATCACAGACAATTCCGTCGCGCAATGTCAACGACGTTCCTTCAAGCCATTGTGTGGCGGGGCTAACGCCAATTCCGACAACAACGACATCGGCAACAATCATCGCTCCATCTTGCACATTTACGCCTCCAACATGGCCGGGCTGACCTTGCGCTAAACCAGTGACCCGAACATTGAAGGCCATAGCGACCCCATGATCGCCATGCACCATCGCCGCCGCCCGACCCATTTCTGCTCCTAGGCCGCGCATCATCGGTGCGGCCGCGCCTTCAAGAACAACCACTTCGCAACCCCGAGCCCGAGCCGTAGCCGCTACTTCAAGCCCAATAAAACCGGCTCCGATAACGACAACTTTGGTCCCTGGATTAAGTTCTGCGCGCAAGGCCAAAGAATCGTCAAGGGTCCGCACAACATGGATGCCTTTCCAGTCAGGCTGATCGGTCAGGCGCCGAATAGCAGATCCCGTGGCAATGATTAAACCGTCGTACGAAATCTCTTCGCCCGTGCTCACGGTGAGGACACGTTTTTTGGTATTCAGGGACTGTGCTGGTGAACCCAATTTCCACTCAACATTGAGTTTGTCTAAATCCTCTGCTTTACGCAAGGAAATACGCTCGGCTTCCCACTCACCCAACAAAACATTTTTTGATAATGGCGGTCGATCATACGGTTGGTGCCTCTCCGCCCCAACAATCACAATCCGATCTTCATATTTCTTCAACCGCAAAGTTTCGGCGGCCCGCAAACCCGCCAGCGAAGACCCAACAATGACAACAGTTTTCATAATCCATAGTTTATGAAGAGAACATCAAGAGTTTCAGGAGATTCGTTGATCAGTGGGATTCAGGCGGTGGCCGAATGGTCCACTGGTGTTGATAAGTCGAAAAGTTCCAAGAGCCACGGGGGCAACATCTCGATCTGTAAAACCATTTCATGATTCTTGGCCGTATCAACAAATTGTGTACCTACGGGCATCGTTGCCATCGGTGGGTCTCCATAAAAGTCCTCAATCCAAAGAACTTGACGACCCTGCTTCAGGGCAGTGTCAACAAGATCATGAGCCGCCGCCGCCTTCCAGGAGACATAACGAGAGTGAGTCCCGTCATCAACTACCGATAATGAGTCAAT
>SYDZ01000276.1 GCA_005801025.1 Actinomycetota bacterium | reverse complement strand
GGCTGATTGTGGGCTAACTTACCCTTCGTAAGATTTTGACTGGGGGTCATGATGCTGGATTATGTCATCAAGGGTGGAACGATTGTCGATGGCTCGGGCGATGCACGACGTCAAGGCGATATTGGCGTGCGCGATGGGTTGATCGTTGAGGTTGGAGGTGCGATTACGGAATCGGCTCGCGAGATTATTGATGCCGATGGAGCCATAGTCACGCCAGGTTGGGTTGACGTTCATACCCACTACGACGGTCAGGTGAGTTGGGACGAAGTCATGGATCCCTCGGCTGGTAATGGTGCCACGACAATCGTGATGGGTAACTGTGGCGTAGGTTTTGCGCCAGTGCGACCAGGAGGTGAAAA
Source organism: Actinomycetota bacterium (assembly GCA_005801025.1). Classification (GTDB taxonomy): domain Bacteria; phylum Actinomycetota; class Acidimicrobiia; order Acidimicrobiales; family Ilumatobacteraceae; genus Casp-actino8. Next base: position 2,917 of record SYDZ01000276.1, on the reverse strand, counting down.
GTCACTGATTGAACTCATGGAAGGCGTCGAAGATATTCCGGGCACTGCGCTGTATGAAGGCATTGAGTGGGGTCAGTGGGAATCCTTCCCTGAATATATGGATTACATCGCCAGTCGTCGGTATTCGTTGGATGTCGGAGCACAGGTCGCTCATGGCGCATTGCGGTATTACGTGATGGGTGAGCGAGGTAAAGAAAATCTTGATGCCACCCATGAAGATCTGAACGAAATGTCACGTCTCGTGACGCAAGCGATCACTGCTGGAGCCGTGGGTTTTAGTACCTCGCGCACCATTGGACATCGCGCTCTTGACGGTTCGCCAGTACCTGGAACCTTTGCCCCTGATCAAGAACTTTCAGCGATCGCTCAAGCCATGCGAAAAGCTGGTCGAGGTGTCTTTGAAATGATTCCCGCGGGAACTGTCGGCAAGTTGGAAGGTCTGGGTGGAGAGCGCACAACTCCCGAGGCCGAACTGACATTGATGGCTGATTTCTCTCGTCAAAGTGGACGCAAGGTCACATTTACTTTGGTGCAGTCACCCGACTATGCCCCAGATACTTGGCAACGACTACTGGAAATGGTCGTTGCTGCTAATCAAACAGGGGCGCAATTGTTTCCGCAGGTTCCCTCACGGCCGATCGGATTGGCCTCGGGCTTGTCGGGCTATCACGCATTTCAGCGTCGACCGACGTACATGAAGTTGTCGCATTTATCTTTGGCCGAGCGAGCACGAGAAATGGCTCAGCCAGAAGTCAAAGCCGCCATCATGTCCGAAGGTGATGTGCCTGTTGACCAACCAGGTTCGATGGCCAACATGTATCAACTCTTCCAAAACGCGGCAAGTTTCATGTACCCGCTAGCGGACCCAGTGGACTACGAACCAGACCCATCACATATGCTCGGTTCTCGGGCAGCATCCACGGGAGAAAATGTTTTGAGTCTGTTGTATGACTACATGCTTGAGCAAAATGGGGCTGCGATGTGTGCCCTGATGGGTGGAGCAAACGTGCATGAAAGCCAAGAGGTTTTGCGCACGATGCTGATGCACCCAGAAACCGTGACTGGTCTCTCGGATGCCGGAGCGCATGTGACCCTCATCTGTGATGCCACGATGCCGACAACCCAATTGACCTTCTGGGCTCGTGATCGTCATCTCGGTGAACGCATCCCGTTGGAGTTCTTGGTGGCGAAACAGACAAGCCGCAACGCAGATTTATACGGACTGAATGATCGCGGCCGTCTTGCAGTCGGACTGCGCGCCGATATCAATGTTATTGACTTTGAAAATCTTACGGTCTCACCACCCAAGGCATTTCACGATCTGCCTGCAGGTGGGACGCGTCTGATTCAGCCCGTCAAGGGCTATGTGGCGACATTGGTGAAAGGTCAAGTCACGCGCCGTCATGATGCCGATACTGGGGCGCGGCCAGGTTCTTTAGTTCGTAGTTAAGTTTCAGTCGGTCGTCATGTAAAAGGGAGATTTTATTGTGAATAAGGTTGAAAAGTTCGTTGAGAAGTTTGCTGAGTCATTGACTGATCAACCGCTCAGTGTTGATCGTCTAGTGACTGAATCCAGTCATCTGACGCCCGAAGAAATGATGTCAGCGCTGTCTCATCCTGCGGTGGGGCGCGCTGGTATTGATCTGATGGCGGACTTTATGCATCCCACGGATTCACGTTATTTCGATGCGATTTACGGCTCGTATTATGGGCAAAAAAATATTCGTGCCTGGCTCGTGCCGATGATGTCGGAAATCAGTTTCATTGAATTCGTTCCCACATCAGAGCCTGAGTTTTTTGATGACGGTGAAGGCGTCACCACTCTTGATGAGTGGCAAATGGTTGCCGATATGCAAGCCATGGGAATGGGGGAAGGAAAAATGCCGATGTCGCGCGGGGTCAGTGTGCGCCGCTATCGAGACAGTTGGATGACATGGGCTTGTGATGTGTATGACACGGGCTCGTTTCGTGTTCCACCACCACCTGGAGTGGAGGCAGCGCCGCTACCCGATGCGCCATCACCTAAAGAGTGGCAACGGCATCTGGCCACGCCAGTCACGGTGTGCTCGGAAGTTGACTTTGACGCTGATTGCGACCAGTTCCACCCCACGGACTCGGTGTATCACGATCCGATATTCGGAGTCTTTCATGGTCGCGATGAAATCAAATCGTGGATTATGGACATCATGCCGCGCGTCGGGAACATCGAGTTCATGCCCGTCGGCCCCGAACTCAATAACGGCAAGTCCTATCTGCAGGAGTGGGTGCAAGTCGCGGTCACCAGCGACGGCGAGCGTGTGCCGATGTTTCGTGGAACCAGTGTGCGCCGTTACCGCGATGGATTTACTATCTATGCTGCTGACTACTTCGACACCGCTTCATTAACCGATCCAGAAGTGATGGCGGCCAGCGCGAAATGTGGCTCAAGCCTCACCGCTGCGGACATCATGAAATATAAAATGCGGGGCGTGTAAAGGCCAAAAGCTAGGTCAGTGATCACCAAGATCTGGGGCCCATGACGATCCGTTGATGTGTGTGCCACCGTCAACAAAAAGTGTGTTCCCTGTCATGTACCGACAATCTTCACTGGCGAGAAAAGAGACAACGGGGGCAATGTCCTCGTACGGGTCGCCGATACGCCCCATTGGATTGTGAGCGTCGGCTGATGCAACTAATTCTGGGTGTTGACTCATGACCCGGCGGAAAGCAGCGTTCTTGGCCGCTGGACAGAGAGCATTCACGACGATTCCCGTTGCTGCCCATTCACGGGCGGCTGTTCTCGTCAACGAGCGCAAAGCTTCTTTACCAACGTTGTACTCGAGAGTTCCCATGTGAGCGTTGACCCCATTGAGCGAACACATATTGATGACTCGACCCCACGACTGGGCTTTCATGATCGGGAAACATTCGCGCATCG
>SYDZ01000275.1 GCA_005801025.1 Actinomycetota bacterium | reverse complement strand
GTCGTCGGACTGGTTCTTGACCCGCAAACAGGGCGACCCGTGCTGGGTAACGGCGTCGGAGGTCTATCAGGGCGGGCGATTCATCCTGTTGCCGTGCGGGCGGTTTTCGACGTGCACTCGGCAGTGCCCGATCTGGCCATTGTGGGTGTTGGCGGTGTGGCCTCGGGGTGGGATGCTGCCGAGTTGATGCTGGCTGGTGCGAGTGCTGTTCAAGTCGGTACTGCCACCTTCGCTGACCCTCGGGCTTGCTTCAAAATCGCCAATGAACTTGAAAATTGGGCGAACGGGCGCAAAATCGGGGTGCTTGCTGATCTGACTGGGCGTGCCCATAGCGGTGGTATCCACCCATAGCGTGTGCTATCTCTGTACGGTTCAGATATGGCTACTCCTCCGATACTCACACCCGAACAGCGTGCAGCGGCCCTCGTCAAGGCTGCTGAGGCTCGTGCCGCTCGGGCCATCATCAAGGTCCAACTTAAGCAAGGCACGTTGAGCGTGGCTGATGCTCTCGTTTCGACTGACCCCAACGTCGGCAAACTTCGAGTCCTAGCGATGCTGGAAAGTCTTCCTGGGCTGGGCAAAGTCAAAGCTCGCAAGATTATGGAAGAAGTCGGTATCGCCGATAACCGTAAAATTCAGGGTCTCGGCAATCAGCAGAAGAAAGCTCTGCTCGAACACCTCGCCAAATGACATCGCGGGCCATCCCGCCCGCATCCTCATCGCCGGCGCTTGCGCTGATCATTATCGTGTCCGGTCCAGGTGGCGTAGGTAAAGGCACAATTGTGGACGCTCTTTTGCGGCGCGATCAGACCTTGTTGCTGAGTCGTTCTTGGACAACAAGGTCCCAGCGACCGGGCGAAAAAGATGAGGCTTATGTCTTCACGACCCGCGAGAAGTTTGAGTCCCACCTCGCCGAGGGTGGATTTTTGGAATGGACTGAGTTCCTCGGCAATTATTACGGCAGTCCTGCCCCCGATCTGACGACGGGGCGCGACATTGTCTTAGAAATTGAGGTTGATGGAGCGCAGCAGGTGAAAGTCTCGCACCCCGAATCTGTCTTGATCTTTATTTTGCCCCCCTCACGAGAAGAGCAACGCCGGCGTTTGGTCGGACGCGGAGACCCAGATCACAAGATTCAGGAGAGGTTGCGTAAAGCCGAGGAAGAAGAGCCTGTGGGCTTAGCTTTGGCCGACTATTACTTGGTCAACGATGAGTTGGAGCGCACGGTGGACGAAATGATGGCCCTGATCACCAGGCTTCGTCACGATGTGGGGCGCTGAAACGCCTTTTTCAAGGGTTATGATTGACCGCTGAACAATTCGGCGCTCTAGCTCACTCAAAGGACAACTGAATCACCATGCCTGCAAATCACGATTCGATGATGACACCCCAGTTAGAAGACCTACTGGACAAGGTTGACTCAAAGTTCAGCTTGGTGACTTTGGCTGCCAGTCGGGCGCGTGAACTGCAGGATTATTACGCCAAGATGGGCTCAGTGAGTTCCAAAGTTGTTCCTCCCCAAGTTGCTTCATTGCGCAAGCCGTTGAGCATGGGTTTTGAAGAAATTGCCGCTGACAAGATCGTTCGTGTTCCCGCCGAAGAAATGGCCGAGCGCGCCGCTGCTGAAGAAGCTGCCATGGCTGATGCTGCTGCATTGCGTGCTGCTGAGGCCGTTGCAATTCTCGGCACTGCGCAAGCTGTCACCGAAGTTGGCGTCGACGACGCTGATTCTGGCGACGCCTGAGTTTGATTATGGCCGATTTGGCCGGCAAGAGAATTGTTGTTGGCGTATGTGGTGGTATCGCCGCGTATAAAGCAGTTGAAGTGATTCGCTATCTGGTGGATGCGGGAGCTCATGTCATTCCAGTGATGACCAAGGGTGCCGAACATTTCATTGGTCGAACAACTCTTTCTGCGCTCGCTAGCGAACCCGTGCACATGTCATTGTGGGATGAGCTGTCACCTATTCCGCATACCAAGTTGGGTCAAAGCGCAGACCTCATTTTGGTTGCTCCAGCAACGGCGCGTTTGCTTGGTGCGTACGCCCATGGACTATCGACTGATTTGATGACCAATGTCTTGATTGCTTCTCGAGCACCAGTCATTGTCTGTCCCGCAATGCATACCGAAATGTGGGAGCACCAAGCGGTACAACACAACATTGCCTTACTGGCCTCGCGCGGCGTTCATATCGTTGAGCCTGAAGATGGACGTTTAGCTGGTGGCGATTCGGGTAAAGGTCGACTGGCTTCAACGACGACGATTGTTGCCCGTGTCCATCAAGTTTTGGGCTCAGGGGATTTACAGGGTGTGCAAGTTGTCGTCAGCGCCGGCGGAACTCGTGAACCCATTGATGCAGTACGGGTCATCGCCAATCGTTCAAGCGGAAAACAGGGTTACGCCGTGGCCGCTGAGGCCGCCTCTCGTGGAGCGCGTGTCGCGCTTATTTCGACAGTGGATTTACCAACCCCCGCAGGAGTGAGTGTGATCGCCGTGGAAACAGCGGCAGAGATGCAAACGGCCATTGAAGGATTATGGGAGCAAACCGATGTGATGATCATGTGCGCCGCTGTGGCGGACTTTCGCCCCGTGTCATGCACCTCGGAAAAGATCAAAAAAGAGGGCGGGATACCGCAAATCATCCTTGAGCCAACTCCCGATATTTTGGCTGCTCTTGGTGCAGTTAAGCGCTCAGATCAAGTTCTCGTGGGCTTCGCCGCTGAGACCTCTGATCTTGTAGTCAATGCTCAAAGCAAACTTGAGCGTAAGAATTTGGACCTGATGGTGGCCAATGATGTCAGTCAACCTGGTGTCGGTTTTCAGCACGACACCAACGCAGTCACCTTCTTGACACCCAACCAACCTCTACACTTACTACCGTTAAGTGATAAGCGAAATGTTGCCCGAGTCCTGTTAGATATTGTGGTCAAAATTCGCCAGAGTCAGGCAGCTAGTTAGCAGTTTGCCCATCTTTTCATTTAGCTTTTTTTAGTTAGCAATTATTCATAGAGACATTTGGAGCCATCATGAGTCGTCACTGGACATTTACATCAGAGAGTGTGACCGAAGGTCACCCCGACAAGGTTGCCGATCAGGTTTCTGATGCTGTCTTAGATGCGATTCTTGCCGAGGATCCCCACGCTCGCGTGGCTTGTGAAACTTTGGTCACAACTGGTTTGTGTCTGGTCTCGGGAGAAATCACGACCGATGCCTATGTTGACATCGCCGAGACGGCACGCTCAGTGATTAAGGGAATTGGCTACACCAACGCCGATTTCGGCTTTGACGGAAAGACCTGTGGAGTCTTAGTCGCTCTCGATGCACAAAGTCCCGATATTGCACAAGGCGTGAATAAGAGCGAAGAGGTGCGTGGTCGCACGGGAAGCGATGATCTTGATCTGCAGGGTGCTGGAGATCAAGGAATGATGTTTGGCTATGCATGCAATGAAACATCCACTTTGATGCCATTGCCCATTCACTTAGCGCATCGTTTGGCGGAGCGTTTGACGCAAGTGCGTCAGTCAAGCCAGATTCCTTATCTGCGTCCAGATGGCAAGACTCAGGTCACCTTTGACTATGAAGATGGAAAGCCCGTGCGTCTGAACACTGTGCTGATCTCCACACAACATGACGACGGCATTGATCGCGATACGGTCATCCGTCCGGATTTGATTGAGCAAGTCATCCGTCCAATGATTCCTGCTCAATTCGCGCAGGATGATTATTCCATCTTCATCAACCCAACTGGGAAGTTCGTTTTAGGTGGACCTCACGCCGACACTGGTCTCACTGGTCGCAAGATCATTGTTGATACGTATGGTGGTATGGGCCGTCACGGTGGTGGAGCATTCAGTGGTAAAGATCCGAGTAAAGTTGACCGCT
>SYDZ01000274.1 GCA_005801025.1 Actinomycetota bacterium | reverse complement strand
CCCGATCCTCTCCCACTAAACGGTTGAAAAGTGTACTTTTACCGACATTTGGTCGGCCCACCAAAGCAACGCGTGGGGTCTTTTGGTCTCCAACGGCCGTCAAATCTTGGTCGAGTCCGTAGTTCGGTATGTACTCGTCGCTCAACGGCGAACTCGGCATACGAGCAATCACCTCGTCAAGTAAGTCACCCGCACGACGACCATGCAACGCGCTCACTGGGTACGGATCGCCAAGACCTAATGATAAAAAGTCCCAACGATCTGACTCACGGCGATCATTATCGACCTTATTGACAACAACCATGACCTCCGCATCACTCTTACGAAGCCATGCCGCCATCAACTCGTCGTCATCTGTTAAACCGACCGAACCATCAACCACAAAAATCACCAAGTCGGCTTGACGCACGGCGGCTTCAACCTGACGACTGACCTTGGTATCAAGTTCTGACCCGCCAGGCATCCAGCCTCCCGTGTCCACCAACGTGAATCGGTGGCCCAACCAATTGGCTTCAAGTTCCTTGCGATCGCGAGTGACGCCTGGTCGATCCTCAACAATGGCTGCTTGCTCTCCAATGACTCGGTTGAAGAGCGTACTTTTACCTACATTTGGTCGACCCACAATCACTGCAACTGGGAGTTGAACTTCTGACACTTCACTCATCTGGCCACTTCCAATGCTCGGCGCAGCGCTATTCCGTCCGTTGCCACGATCTCGACTGGTCGTGGTAAATCTTGCGGTGTGAGACCATCAAGGAACCGACCATCGGATAGACAAACGTCTGGCAACAGGTAGCGGTGGCCTTGCGGTTGCGTTGAGAGAACTTTGGCTATGTCTTGACCCACCATCAAACCAGTCACTGCAGTGTTGCCTCCAAAGAAGTCATTGGCCACTGTGACGATGCGAACATCATCACGACCACAGCGACCAATCAATGGTTGAAGTACCTCTGCACCATAGGGTGCGGTGAGGATTCCTACTGGGGCAGTACGTCGCGGTAACAATGCAACATCCGTCGAATCACCCAGTTCGGAACTGCTGCAGCCACGCAAACCTGTATCTCCTGCAGGATTTCGTGGAGCCCGGTAGCCCTGCGCAGGAGCGCCATCTACCGCTGCGAAAAAACCGCTTTGGGGACCAGTTGGCAGATCCAAGCGACCGTCAAACTCCCACTCAAATGTTCGCGCCATTCCAATGCCATCCTCATGCAAACCGAAACCTTCGTAATCTTCACCAGATGGAAAGGCCATGTCTGCCATCAGATAATATTCATCTGCCGCAAAGACCATGCGATGACCCACATGTGTGAGAAATATTTTTTGCCAGCGCTCAACTAACTCAACAACAGCACGGGCCTCATCTTGAGTGTGGGCGCGCATAGTTGCTTCAGTGTTATAACGGCTAATACCGAGTGGCACCACAGCCACATGATGAAGATCGGCATAGCGATCAAGAATTCCGATCATTGAATCTTCAAGGACATCTCCATCGTTCACCCCAGGACACACAACGATCTGCCCATTCACACAAATGTCATGATCAAGAAGTTGCCGAAGCCAGCGCAGACTCATACCACCACGCGGATTGCGCAACATCTCGCTGCGCACTGTCGGATCAGTCGCGTGAATACTGACATTGAGTGGCGATAAGCCTTCGGTAATCACCCTTTCCAGATCTGCCTCAGTAAAACGGGTCAGAGTTGTGAAGTTTCCGTACAAGAAACTCAAACGGTAATCATCATCTTTGAGATACAGACTCTGACGCATGCCGGGGGGTAACTGATAAATAAAACAAAAAGCACAATGGTTATCGCATGTACGAACTCGATCAAAGAGAGCGCTTGAAACCTCTGCCCCCAGTGGTTCGCCAGCATTTTTCGTCACTACGGTCTGTTGTTCGATACCACCGCGCACAAAGTCAATTTCAACTTCGGCCTCATCCGCAATCAAACGCCATTCAATAATGTCCCGTGGAATCACCCCATTCAGCATCCGGACTTCATCACCTGGTTGCATACCAGCCACTTCTGCAGGCGAATTCGGGACGACCGCCACCACAATGGGCGCAGATTGCTTGGCAGACATACTTGCAGGCTACCTGCGCCATCTCATCTAGAGCCGTGGAGCATTAGCCTGACATGTATGGATGTCGTCACCACCAAGGTTGAGCGTGTGCTCTTGGCGGCACCCCGCGGCTTTTGTGCTGGCGTTGAGATGGCTATTAAGGCACTGGCTTGGATGGTACGCAGTTTCGATGCCCCCGTGTACTGCTACCACGAAATTGTCCATAATAAGTTAGTCGTTGAACGTTTTGAACAGTTGGGGGTGATTTTCGTTGACGAGATCAGCGAAGTCCCCGAAGGGTCGCCAATCATGCTCTCCGCTCATGGGTCAGCCCCAGACGTAGTGCGGTCAGCACGTTCTCGGGGTTCTGTGGTCATTGATTCGGTCTGTCCGTTGGTCACCAAGGTGCATCACGAAGTCAAGGTTCGCGTCGCCAAAGGCTTTCACATTGTCTACGTCGGACACGAAGGCCACGAAGAAGCCGTCGGCACTATGGCTGTCGCTCCAGATTCAATTTCGCGAGTTGAATCAATTTCTGAAGTTGATGCGCTTGCCGAATTCACCGAGCCTGTCGCTCTGCTAGCACAAACAACATTGTCCCATCGAGATTGGGCAGAAGTCGCTGTTCGAGTTCAAGAGCGTTTCCCCCAAGTCTGGACACCGGGGCGAAGTGATCTCTGCTTCGCTACAACAAATCGACAGTCAGCATTAATGTCCTTGGCTCCCCGATGTGATGCCATCATCGTCATTGGGTCGGCTAACTCTTCAAACACACGGGCCCTTGAACGACTCGCCCGCGAGGCTGGATGCGCCAGAGTTTTTCGAGTGAATTCATCCCACGAACTGCCTTCCGACTTAAGCGGAACAGTGGGAGTCACCGCGGGTGCTTCAGCGCCAGAAGAGTTAGTTGATGCGGTGATCGCCCGACTCGCTCCGTTGTACGGAGTCGAGGAAGTGCGCATTACTGATGAGGATGAGTACTTCCCTCCACCACGCAATCTGCGCGATCTGCAAATCGCCATCGAGACGGCAATCACCACCATGTGTGGGGGCTCACTGACCTCTCGTCCAAGTGTTGATGATCGCTCTTTGGGTGCGAGTTACGTGCTTGCAAGTTTGTGAACCATGCTCTCTCCAAGTTCTGAGACCATACGATTGTTCTTGCATATTCTGAGCGCCTCAGTTTGGGTTGGCGGGCAGATCGTCATCGGCGTCCTCGTTCCAAAGATGCGACGCTTCTCAGCAGATAGCACCAAAATTCTTGCTCAGGCATTCGCCCGCATCGCTTGGCCAGCCTGCACTCTCCTAGTTGTCACCGGCATTTGGAGTATTCTTGCAGTTGATAGCACGGACCTCTCGACGGCATATCAAATCACCATGTTCGTGCACATCTTGATGGGTGTGGCGACAGCAATGTTCGCCTTCATTCACAGCGTCGGACAAACTAAACGTGCAATTGCTGTGGGTGGAGCCCTCGGACTCTTGACTTCTTTAGTAGCAATGTTCGTCGGAATCTTGCTGCAAACTGGTCACTGATTTATCTAGTTGCGCGCCACTTGGCTCCATGGGCGATCGCGATCTACACGAATATCTCCAGGCAAACCGAGGACCCGCTCACCAAGAATGTTGCGCATGACTTCGCTCGTTCCACCTTCAATGGAGTTGGCGCGACTACGCAGGAAAGACTTTTGGGTATTTTCCGTTCCCATGGCAAACTCAGGTCGAATCTTGTTGTATCCGCTCGGGAACAACATGCCTTGCGCCCCCATCATGGAGACTGCGAAGGAATAGATGTCCTTATGTAATTCGGCCATAGCTAATTTGGCGATCGAACCTTCGGGGCCTGGATCACCCATTTTGCGATTCTGAGAAGCGCGAATGTTGGTGAGCCGTAGCAATTCTGCACGAATCCATAACTTCATCAACTCATCTTTCGTTGCGGGGTCCCGCTCATCTTGGGGCAATGAACTCCACACTTTTGTAGCTTCACGAATTGCACCCGAACCCTTGCCAGGAATCGCTCCGCCAATGGAGACTCGCTCATTCATCAACGTTGTCAGAGACACCCGCCATCCATCACCGACGCTTCCCAGCATTTCGCAATGTGGAATACGCACATCGGTGAAGTACACCTCATTGAACTCAGCCTCGCCAGTAATTTGATACAACGGCCGCACCTCAACACCCGGTGCTTGCATATCCACCACGAAGGCCGTCATTCCTGCATGCTTCACAGCATCGGAATCGGTCCGTACGATGAGCAGTCCCCAACGGGAAAGATGCGCCAGCGTGGTCCATACTTTCTGGCCATTGGCAATCCATTCGTCACCATCACGTACGCCTTTGGCTGAGAGGCCAGCGAAGTCGGATCCAGAACCTGGCTCAGAAAATAACTGGCACCAGATTTCCTCTCCAGTGAACAAAGGACGCAAGTAACGCTTTTTCTGCTCTGCGGTACCCCAAACAGCGACTGTCGGTCCACACATGCCATGACCAATCGGGTTTCGTCCTACCGGATTCGGTGCACCAGCGGCGAAAACCTGCTCGTTAATTTGGCGCTGCAACTTCGGATTTAAACCCAGTCCGCCGCAACCGACTTCGAAATGCACCCAAGCCAAACCTTTATCAAACTGGGCCCCAAGAAAAGTCACTGCGTCAGTGGTCTTCGGAGGAAACTCGTGCAACAACTCTTCGGTCAGTTGAATGACTTTTTGCTCATCATCGGTCAAAATCAGTGTGGACATTTTTGCACTCCCTGCAACAAAATATAAGAATATCTTCACCTTCTAAACTAGCGACACTCACTTACTATGGCGAGATTGCAGCACAAATCTACTTGCTGGCGTCAGTTGAGCGGCGCCATCAGACGCCTGAACTCGTCGGCTTCAGCCGCGCCTAGGCCTGGAAAGCAGGATCTCAGACACATCACTGACCTCAACGCAGCGATATCTCGTTGATACACATAAATTGCCTTCAAATTATTGAGCATCCGTTCAATGACTGCCATCGGATGGGTGGCGCTGAGGAAGAGGCGATCAAAAGTCTGTTGCGAGCCCGCTAAAGCGTGGAAAATTCTCTCGCAACCCTGCTCATCAATAATCGCCCCGCCTCCGAAGGGGTCCACAAAGGTTTGTGGAATATTACTGTGCGCATCGGGAACCCCAACCAAAAAATGCCCTGGCATCGCAACGCCTACGAGAGGCACCCCAAGTCGACGCGCCACTTCAATCAAAACAATCGAGAGCGTGATCGGGATACCAGCGTGGCGATCTATGACGCGTGAGAGCAGGGAGTTATCCGGGTCGTAATATTCAGCCCTGTTGGCAACGAAAGCGTCGGGACCACTGAAGAGGTATGAGGCGATTCCCGTCACGGTTGGGGATGGAACTGCCGCGGCGATCTCGTCCAATCGAGCCATCTGCCCGATGAGATCAAAATTGTCGTCGTTCAAGATCGCTGCCGTGATCAAAAAAGACATTTCATCAAGGGCCAGAGCTCCACCCTGGCTCACCATTTCGCGAAATCTGGCAATCGCCCATTGCGATCCACCCCGTGACGACTCCATGAGCAAAGGGTAATCGCACTACTGTCAACAGCATGCATATCGGAGATCACGCCGCCACTACACCCGACAAACTCGCCTTGGTCATCCCGGGCTCTGGTTATACGCAGACCTTTGCTGAGTTAAACGATGCCGCCAACCGTCTTTCCCACCTGTTGCGCTCGGTTGGATTGCAACCCGGAGACCATGTAGCCCTGTGCATGGAAAACCATGACCGCTATCTTGAGGTTCTATGGGGTTGCCATTTCGCAGGAGTGATTTACACCGCGACTTCATCACGACTCACGAGCGCTGAGTTGACCTACATCTTGAACGACTGCAATGCCAAAGCTTTCATCACTTCTCACTACAAGGCCGAGCAGGCTGCCGAAATCTTGCTTGGAACACCCGGCGTTTCATTGCGCTTAATGCTTGATGGATCGATTCCTGGCTATGAGGGCTACGAAGAAGCCGTCTCTCGGCAATCAAGCGAAGCACTCCCAAACCGCATCGCAGGCACCGACATGCTCTATTCCTCTGGCACCACTGGTATGCCCAAAGGCATCTCCAAACCATTCGAGAATTTGCCCATTGACGGTTCACCCATAGCCATTGCATCAGCTATGGGAATGCTTTTTGGCGTCACTCAGGACAGCGTCTATCTTTCCCCTGCACCCATGTACCATGCCGCTCCCCTACGTTGGACGATGGGAGCACAAGGCATCGGCTGCACAGCGGTCGTGATGGCTCAGTTCGATCCGCAACAATTTCTGGCGGCCATTGAAGACAACCAGGTCACTCATACGCAGGTCGTCCCGACCATGTTTGTTCGCTTGCTCAAAACCGATACCGCTGTGCGCAGCACGTACGACGTTTCAAGT
>SYDZ01000273.1 GCA_005801025.1 Actinomycetota bacterium | reverse complement strand
CCACGAGCCGCCACCAGCACCAGTCAAAGTCAAGGTGATCGGTGCGGCGAGTGCCAGGCCAAGGTCACTTTGCATCTGCGGCATACCAGTGATCATCCAGCGCACGGCTGGTCCGAGTCTCGTCGCATCCGATGCTGGAACTCGGCGTTCGATTGGTCCTTCGGGTGCCAACAAATCAATGCGCAGGTGGCAGTAGTGGTCAAAGGCGTAGGCATCGGCTAGTTGATTCATCGGATACGAACCAAGGTCTGCCAAAGGAATGACGGTGGAGGCCATGGGCTCTTCTTGCAGCGAAGCAAGAACGTCAACGGCTTGATCGCAAAAAGCAAGGTACTCAGCGAGGATCTCCTCGTTCGACCAATCCTTGCGAGGTTCAATCAGTAAGTCCATCATTCTCTCGGCGGGCAAGTTAACGGGCTCTTCGGGTGCGGGGGACGGATCAACAGTTTCCTTGTAGTTCGAACTCATGTGAGCCACGAGATCGCGCACTGACCAACCGATACAACCGCTGGGGCGGGACCACTCTTCTTCGGTCAAGGTGGTGATCACAGACTTCACTTCATCAACGGCAATTCGTAGTGCTGCAATTCCTTCTTGTGACATGACCTGTACTCCTTCAAACTTGGTGAAGACACAATAGAAAACTTTATTGTTCTCAGACGAACTAGACCAAGAAAATACTTCGTGTGGCAGAGTTGTGAGATGTTCTTATCTGCTGCTCCGCCTTTGGAAACTCCTCAACACGTGGTCGGCCATTTTTCGACCCTCCTAGTTGATCAAAAACGTGGAGATCGCATGCTCGGAGTTGACCTGTGGTATCCCGCTGTGGCTCCCACTGAGGCGACAACGTATGAGCTGATTCCAGGAATCGGGTTTACGGCTGCTTGCGCTCAAGAGGGGGCTCTCATCCTTGAAGGACGGCATCCGTTGATCATCTGGTCGCACGGTCGCACCGGCATGCGACACAGTTACAGCCTGTTGTGTGAGGCGCTGGCCGCAAGGGGTTACATTGTGATTTCCTGCGATCATCCTGGTGACACATTGTTCGATTGGGCGTTGGGAAAAAATGTTGATGATGTGACCAATGATCGACAACGCTTAGGGGATGTGCGACTCTGTCTTGATGGGGCACTCGGTTCGGGACTCGAAATTTCACCATGGCTGTCCGATCACATTGATGCTGATCGGATTTGTGTAGCGGGGCACAGTTACGGAGGACTGACGGCGTTGGCCAGTGTCTCATCGCTTCATGAGTTCACTGCTGATATGCGGGTGAGCGCTTGCGTGTTGGCACAGGGTTACACAAGCATTCTCCCCGATGAAATCTACGCGACGACAAACGTGCCAGTTTTGATGATCGTCTCTAATCAGGACCTCACGACTAGACCAGAAACGAATGCTGATCTGGCTTGGTCGCTATTGTCAGAGCGAGCGGGAATCGTCGGCGAAAAATCGCGGCGCATCAATCTTGATAATGCGGGACACCAAGCCTCAAGTGATTTTGGCTTATACGCCGAACTTGCGCCGCAAGTCAGAGATATTCCCGATATATTGCGCGCATACATCAAGATGGTAGCCAATGATTCGCCGGGTGACTGGCTGACATCCTGGCGCCCAACGGTTCTGCGTCATGTCGCGCTGATTGATGAGTTTTTGCTCGGTCTCTAGACGTTATAGGTTCGCGCAGCAGTGCCGTAAAAGAGATCGGCGCGTTCGGAGGCGGAAAAATGGGAGGTCATCTTCTTATAGGCATTCCACAACACGCCGTATGAAAGCGACAATCTGTCAACCGGAAAATTTGACTCGAGCATGCAGCGTGCTGGACTGAAGCACTCAATCGCATGCAAGTAATAGCGCGACTGTTGAGCGATGAACTCATCCGACGTTGGCGGGCGATCTGCGGTATGCCAGCCGAATCCATTATCGGGCATGGCCAGTCCACCGATTTTGGCGACAACATTCGAGCACTTGGCAATCTCGGAAATATCTTTCTTCCACTGTGCAAATATTTCTTCGCGCCGTGAGGCGTATGGTCCAACACCAACTGGCGTTCCGAAGTGATCAAGAACCATTGTCGTTCCAGGGGTAGCGCGAGCAAGTTCTAAGAACTCACGATTCTGGTGGTGGTAGTGCCACGAGTCGTAGGTGAATCCGCGTTCGCCAAGTCGGGTCACTCCTCGGCGAAAGGAAGGATCAAGGTAGAGATTTTCCGGACAGGTCCCGGGAATCATCATCGCTTCTGGGTGTGAAGCACGTGCAAGTGCATCACGCACTCCGCGAAAAAGCCCGCGGCTTGCAGCGAGATGAGCATCCATTAATTCGTCACGATCATCGCGCCGCAAATCAATTGAACTGATAATGCCTGCAATGAGCGGGTTCGGATCGCTGAATGCTTGGTCAGCGATGTAAGTCGTTTCGCCAAGTGAACGCAAGTGTTCGGGCGCATCACGGTTATAAGCAGATCCACATTCCATGAAAATTGTCTTGACAATGTTGTGACCAGCGTCAGCATCGCGATGTAAATCATCGCGGGTGTAGGGGAGTCCCTGACCCTGCGGCCACATGTGGTGATGGGGATCAAGTATCGGTAAATCCGGCTCTATGATGTCTTCAACTACTTGTTCGAGCCATTCGGGTGTGCCTGGAGTTGGAAGTGCCATGGGGCGATTATGTCACGGCTATGAATGGAGTCCTATTAGTTAGCGCACCGAGATCCGCGTGATGGTGGACATACTGCACCAATAAATATCACCTTTGGGTCCAACGGCAGGGAAAACTGCTGACTGAATCGGGCTTGTTGTTGAAACTCGGGCTACCTCGTCGCCGGTAGTGATATCCAAGATCACAACTTGTTCACAGCCAATGTCGGGTCGATGATCGGCAGTGACAATTTGTCCTGCTTCTTGCGACAACAACATGTGACAGGCGTGATTTTGTTGCCGACTCCAACGAGGTGTGACGGAATCTTCGTCGTAGTCAAAACCACTGATCACTCCATTGCCACTATCAAAACCCACCACGATCTGTCGTTGGGTATCAACGACTGGCGGATTGGCGATGATGCCATCGGGCAATCCGCAGATTTCCGTCAATGTGACGTGAGCAGTTTTCTTGTTCACACGCACAAGGTGCAGTGGCGCTGAGGAAATGCCGACGCCCCGAAAACTCCCCATGAATAGTTGTGTGCCTTCGCCATTGTCCAAGAACCATGCATCATCGTCAGTAATCACTGCATCCCAACCAAAGGTCTGACCAATAAGTGTTCGATAGCGAGCGTTGAATGTTGTGTCAACGATCAATGTTTCGTTGCGCCAGAACACGCGTATCAGCGAATAATCGCCGACAACGTAAATATCATTTCCATCAGCGGAAAGACGAGCGATCGAAGGTTCGGCAAGTTCGAGACGCGCAACAATACGTAAATCTTGCGGATCAAGAATCAGTAATTCTGTTGGTTCCAGAGGAGTCCCATTTGGCTGACCCGGTAAGGCGCCTGAGAAGTCCTTTGTTGCCAAATGTCCGCTGGGCAGAATGACGAAACTGTTGTACGGGCGCAGCCGAGGCAACTCAACAGACACGATGACCTGCAGATCTGTTGACAAGCGATGAGCGTGATTGCCGAATACGACGTACAGCGAACCATTGGCGTGCGCCGCTAGCCCACCAGGCCAGAGCGGGCCACCAGCCAAGTGCTCTGATTGGGCGATGACCTCAAGCGTGATTGGATCAATTTTTTCAACCCACGAGATTGCCGCTGGCCCAGGCATGATCCGTTGCAGGAAAAGTTCGTCATTCGGTCCAACGATGGCCATGGTGAGAGCGGGGGAATCGCGCGAAGTGACATCGAGTTGGCTATCGGCCGAAATTGTCGGGATGACGGCGTTTCTCGCCATTTGGAGTCGCCTCGGACCCCCATCTTCGCCTGACCACGAGCTTTTCCAATATTCACTCACGCACAAACCCTAGATCAAATGGTGAAGAATCCCTCGTGGGACAGATGTTGGTACGCCTTTTGGGTTTAGGTTGTAGGTGTGACTGATGAAGAAATTTTGCGGGAACTGGAGCCCGACGCGGAACGCCTCCTCAATCGGCATTTAGCGTCTGCAGAAGAGTGGTATCCGCACGAGCAAGTTCCATGGGATCGTGCTGCCCGTTTGGAAACCGAAGGCTTCATTTACGGTCAAGCGCCTCTGTGCGATGGTGTGCGATCGGCGTTGTTGGTCAATCTGCTGACCGAAGACAACTTGCCGTGGTACACGCGAACCATTTCGAGAATGTTCGGTGGGGACTCGGCATGGGGTGCGTGGGCACAACGCTGGACTGCTGAAGAGGGGCGCCACGCCATCGTGATGCGCGACTACATCACAGTGAGTGGACTTGTTGACCCCAAGGTTTTGGAAGATGGTCGCATGGCTCAGGTCAGTAGTGCGATTGTTCCCGAACCGGATAACCCAGTTGA
Organism: Actinomycetota bacterium; assembly: GCA_005801025.1. GTDB lineage: Bacteria > Actinomycetota > Acidimicrobiia > Acidimicrobiales > Ilumatobacteraceae > Casp-actino8. The sequence goes on along the minus strand of SYDZ01000273.1, from coordinate 2,910 downwards.
CGGAATGTGTTATGTAGCAATGCAAGAATTGGCAACGCGTATTTCGCACCGCAACACCGGCACGATGCTCAATGATCCTGCTGGCTACAACGTGATGATGAAGTTATCAACGGATGAAAATCGTCACCATCTATTTTACCGCGATCTTGTCAGTAAGTTGATCGAACTGAACCCGTCGGCCGCTATTGAAGCGTTGAAGCGTCAGGTGATGTCATTTTCTATGCCAGGAATCGGAATTCCCGGATTTGTTGAACATGCTCGAGCGATCGCAAAAGTTGGAATCTACGATTTCTCAATCCATCATGAAAAGATCATCATGCCTTTGATCTTTCGCCAATGGGCCATTGACAAGGTTGAAGGTCTTTCGTCGGCGGCCGAAGAAGCCCGTGATGCGATGTTCAAATACATTGAGCGGGTGGGCAAAGTCGCTCGTCGGCAGGTTGAACGGCGTGAAGCCGCTGAGGCCTCTGCGATCGCCATTCTCTAGGGTCTAAATATTTTTTGATTTGGGAGGACACGTGACTGGAACTTATGCGGCTGATCGGCGAATCGTTGATGTGGACGCTCATATTCTTGAACCAAAGGGATGGTTGCGTTCGTATGCCCCAACCTCGGTACGAGAACAGATTCCTGAATTGGGACAGGGTGACCGCAAGTTTGATGAGCTCTTAGACGAATCATTTCGTGATTACTCAATGCGGATCGCCGATGCTCGCCTTCAAGATGAACTTGCTCGAGATTTCATGACAATACGGCGCAAGGGTTGGATGTCACTTGGGGGATGGGATATCAACGAACGAACTCGTGCGCTTGATTTGTTGGGCTTTGAATGCCAATTGATTTTTCCTACCGGATCATTTGAACAATTGATGTCAACACCTGTTTCTGTTCGACCGGAAGCCGTGCGGGCAATGAATCGTGGGATCATTGATTTTTGTCAAGACCCACGACTCATGGCAAGCGCTTATGTGCCTTTTGAATTTGGTCCAGCGATTGCCCTTGAATTGATCGCCGAGGCGGTGAGAAACAATGTTCGGGGGATATTGATTGATTCAATCCCTGCGTCACTGCAACATTCATTGACTCATCCCGATTTTGATGTCGTGTGGGCAGCAATTCAGGACTCTGATATTGCGGTGTTCCTGCACGTCGGCGCAGATCAGAATTATCGTCCAGTGCCGCCAGCATTTTTTGACAATGGTCGAGATATGCGACATTTCCGCTCTGATGCACCAGGAGACCCACTGTCGTACATGGCGATTGGATATCCCGCTGAACTCTTCTTGGCCTCGCTGGTGTACGACGGAGTGCTGGAGAAATTTCCGAAGTTGCGGATTGGAATAACAGAGTTAGGGGCGACTTGGTTGCCCTCATTTCTCCATTTTATTGATACGGGTTTTAAGGCTTTTAAAAATATCCAAGATCTCTCGCACCTGACAATGAAGCCCTCGGACTATCTGCGTCGTCAGGTTGTCGTGAGTCCCTTCGCTGGCGAGGACGTTGGCTGGGTGATCCAACAAAGTGCTCAGCACATGGTGGCGTTTTCGTCTGATTACCCGCACCACGAAGGCACAGATGATCCGATCCGGCGTTTCGAAGCCAGCATGGAGGCCTTGGAGTGTTCGGTCTTCGACGCCTTTTACTTTGCCAACGGTGCGCGACTTTTAGGTCTTTGAGTTCCGATATCGCTGCAGTTGGCAAATAGACTGTGAGCACAAATCTCTCTTTGGGGGCTATATGAATTATGACCTAATCATTCGCGGTGGCATGGTGGTGGACGGGACCGGCAAAGTCTCAGTTCGCGCCGATGTCGCTGTGAGTGCCGATCGAATCGCCGCAATCGGCAACTTGTCCGCTGACACTGCCACTAGAGAGATTGACGCCGCTGGTTTGACCGTGTCGCCAGGATTCGTTGATCTGCACACCCACCTTGATGCACAAGTGGGCTGGGATCCGTATATGACTTCAAGTTCATGGCACGGAGTCACCACCGTGTTGATGGGTAACTGTGGTGTTACCTTCGCTCCAGTCATTGAAAAAGATCGTGGGTTTTTAGCGGAGATGATGGAGAGTGTTGAAGACATTCCACGTCAGTCAATTCTTGATGGTCTTCCATGGGACTGGGAATCATACCCCGAGTATCTTGATTCGGTGCAACGACTAAGGCCAGCGCTTAATGTTGTCGGTCTAGTTGGGCACTGTGCGATTCGTTCGCAAGTCATGGGAGATCGTTCGTTGAGTGACGAAGACCCAACACCTGAAGAACTTGGTCGCATGGCCGATATTGCTGAAGAGTCTGTTGCGGGTGGCGCTGTAGGATTTTCCACATCGCGCATTTTGTTGCATGTGGTTCCTGACGGGCGTTGTGTTCCTGGTACTTACGCAAAGATTGACGAATACAAAGCAATAGCTGACGGAATGAATCGCGCAGGAGGCGGAATCTTCCAAGCTGTCAATGATTTCGCCACTAAAGCTGAATACGAATTCAAATTGTTGCGCGAGATGGCGCAACACGCGGGGGACGTTTTGTTCTCTGGTGGTGCTGGAGATGGTGATCTGCGCTCGGTTGAGCGTATGAATGGCTTTTTCACGCAGGTCAATGAAAACGAGGGTCGCATTTCATCAGCTACGCAAACTCGTCCGGGTGGAACCTTGATGGGGCTGAAGCAGACGTCGGTTGTTGCTGGTCGGGTGTGGAACGACCTGATGAAGTTACCAACCGTTGAAGAACGCTTGAATGTGTTGCGTGACCCAGTACGTCGAGCCGAATTGCTTGAAGAAGGAAACTTAAAAAGGCCAATTCTCTATCAATCTTACTACATAGAGGATTCAGATCTTGGAATTATTTCTTATCGGCCAGTTAAGTAGGATTTATTAGTTTCCGGACATCTTCAGATATATTTCTTGGAT
>SYDZ01000272.1 GCA_005801025.1 Actinomycetota bacterium | reverse complement strand
TTGACATGCCGGCGTCAATGAATCGCTTGATTGAATCGTGCAATGCAAGCCAACCTTGTGGCACCAACTGACTGATGTCATCAAGATCAGGACGTCGACTCATCAGACCTTTGACGACAGCGTCGGGCAATGGCCCATGGGCATAAGGAATTAACACGCCGAAATGTTCAGGGTCTATTTCGCGTTCATGCTCGGTGGCGACACGCTGAATTTCAATGCGTCCCACCGCGGCGTCACTTGGGGTCACGAAACTTGGTAACCAACCATCAGCCAAGCGTCCGACGCGCTTCAACTCACTTGGAGCAATTCCTCCCAACCACACATCAGGAGGATTTTGGAATGGCTTTGGCTGAACTCGCAAGTCGTCATAGTTGAAAAAGGTTCCGTGATGGGTGACCGACGGTTGAGTCCAGCAGGCGCGGATCACTTCAAGGGCTTCATTAAATCTTTTAGCGCGTTCTTCGCGAGCAACACCAAAGGCTTGTTGTTCGTGCGGGTCCGCCACACCCAATCCGAAAGCGGGCAAAAGGCGCCCCTGAGATAGTCGATCAAGGGTGGCTAATTCTTTGGCGAGAATGACTGGGTTACGCCCCGGTAAAACCATGACGCTCATGCCGAACTTCAACTTTTTGGTGCGTCCTGCGGCAAAGGACATCGCCACCAAAGGGTCTGGCGCTTCACCGCCGATTCGCTCACTGACCCACAAGCTATCAAAGTGTAATTGTTCTAACGCATCCACGACTTGAGCAAAGCCGTCATCATTGAGTGTGGTACGGACACCGAGTCCATAGCCAATCCGGATCTTCATGATCGGGCAACGCTTTCCAGGATGTCGGCAGTCGCCGAAGTCATAGAGATAAAGGGCGAGTGGTCCGTGTCAAGAGTGACGCGAGTGTTGCACAGTTGGGCAATGATTTTTTGGTGCTCAGGGTGCACGGCATTGTCTCTCAAGCACAACACGTAGGTTGAGGGAATATCTTCGTGAGGTGATCCTGTCACTTCTTGGGTCATCGTTGCCATGGGTTGTGGAGACAGTCGTGCAATCGCCGTAGCAATAACTTCTGGGGAGCACGATCCGTAGAACGCGGCTGGTGCCAACTCGGGATTGATGACACTGTTGCCATCATCAGTAGCGCTCATGGCACTCGCCAATGTGACATCTTGTTGAGGCAGTGACATCAGTTGAGAAATAACACTCTGTCCGGCTTGGGGCACAAATGCTGCCACATAAACTAAATGGGCGATACGAGGGTCAATGATTGCTGCCTGAGTGATGACCGCTCCACCATAACTGTGACCCACGAGGACAACATTGTCGACACCGCGTAAACGCAATGTCGCAAGAGTGTCAACCACGCATTGGGCATCTCCATAAAGATCGGTTAGAGCGCTAGTGGAGGCACCGTGACCCGGCAAGTCAATGGCGATACTGGGCACACCCCGACTATCTAGTGCAGTCTGTAGGGCGCTAAAACACCAAGCGCCATGCCACGCTCCATGGACTAAAACGATGTGTCGCACAGAGGCCATTGCTCACTATGACACAAGATGAATGCTTTAAGAAACTTGTGATCGCCCTAACCTGAGAGCATGAACAAAGTATTGAATCATAATCCTCTGTCGGTGTTTCGGCTTGACGGTCGAGTTGCTATCGTCACCGGTGCCTCGTCGGGTCTCGGTACGCACTTCGCGCGCACTTTGCACGCTGCTGGAGCAACTGTGGTGCTAGCGGCGCGACGAGTTGAGCGTTTGCAAGCCTTAATGCACGAGTTGCCCGGGTCAATTGTCATTGCGACTGATCTCAACGAAGCCACTGATCGCGAGAGATTGATCGCTGAAACTGTGCGACAAGTTGGAACCCCAAGGATTCTTGTAAATAACGCCGGTGTTGGCCACAAAGTTGCTGTTGAAGAGGAGGATCTTGAAACATTTCGCACAGCAATGGAAGTCAATGTGACTGCCATCTGGCATCTCTCAAAATTATGCGCTCCATACATGAAGGAGGCCGGTGGGGGAAACATTGTCAACATCGCCTCAATGTTTGGAATCGTTGGCTCAAGTCCGGTCAAGCAGGCGCACTACTGCGCGTCAAAGGGAGCCGTGCTCAATTTGACGCGAGAACTTGGATTGCAGTGGGCACGCCGAAATATCAAAGTAAATTCATTATGTCCCGGTTGGTTTCCTTCGGAGATGACTGTGGCAATGGACGATGAGGCCAGCATGAATTTCCTCAAGCAAAACTCGCCGATTCCGAGAATGGGCGAACTGCAAGAACTTGATGGCGCCTTATTGTTATTGGCATCTGATGCCTGTTCATTTATGACAGGTCAGCAGATTGTTGTTGATGGTGGATGGACTGCACGGTGATTCTTCATTTGGCAGTTCGTTCTGATTGGGAAACCGCGAAATTGACAGGGGAGTACATCTGGTCAACTCGTGGTGTGACGTCTGCCCGCGAGGGATACACCCATTGCAGTTTTGAAAGTCAATGGCGAGGTGTGCGAGATCGCTTTTATGCTGATCTCTCCGATGACCAACTTGTTTTATTAGAAATTGATGAATCCCTGTTGAGTAGCAAGGTCGTGGTGGAACGCTTAGGTGCTGCTCCTGAAGAGTTTCCACACATTTATGGATGTCTGGAAATTTCAGCGGTGATAGGTGAAAGAAATATTGACTGATCACAAACTGGGTGTGAGGTGAGCCCAAGGAGTTACTTGTTCAATCTGAGACGCAACTCGAATGAGTAAGTCTTCTCGACCGTAGGCGGCCACAAGTTGCATGCCAACGGGAAGACCTTCTGCAGTGCGATGCAACGGCAGGCTGATTGCGGGTTGCCCACTCATGTTGAATTGTGAAGTAAAGGTAATCCATTCACTCGAAACGCGTAACGGCGCCATCGGGTTGGCGGCATTGTTGGGCATTGAACCGACGGCTAATGGCGGGCTAGCGAGCGTCGGTGTCAGTAACAGGTCCCACCCTTGAGTCCACCAAGATTGAACAGCACGGCGAAATTTGATTGACGCAGATTGCGCCAGGGCAAAGTCAACGCCGTTAAGACCCTTTGCGAATTCGGCTTGGGCCCAGTTCATTGCTTCAATGTCGTCAATGGTCATTGGGCGACCCAAGGCTTCGCCGAAGCGTCGGACGGCGGTTCCCATATTGGTGCTCCACAACACGCCGAAGGTGCTACCTACTGTGGTATCCGATAAGACTTCTGGCCAACCTTGCTCGACATGATGCCCAAGAGATTCCAAGAGTTTGGCGGTTTGTCGCACCCCTTCAACACAGTCGGGGTGTGTGTCACCACCGCGTGGGTTGTGATCAAGTAGACCGATTCGCAATCGACCAGGGTCGGCACCAACTTCTTGCACATAAGGACGAATAGGCGCCGCTGCAATGATTACATCGCCGACTCCAGGCCCATGTGTGGCATCTAAGAGCAGTGCGGTATCGCGCACACTTCGACTCACACAATGTTCAACTCCGAGGTTGCTCTCATCGCGTGCAGGGCCCATAGAGATACGACCCTGTGAAATTTTCAATCCAACCAATCCGCAACATGAAGCCGGGATTCGAATCGATCCACCACCATCACTAGCGTGAGCAATCGCCACCATTCCCGATGCCACCGCAGCCGCAGATCCACCACTTGACCCACCTGAAGTACGTGAAAGATCCCAAGGGTTGCGCGTCGGTCCCCATGCCTCGGGTTCAGTAATCGGAACGCTGCCGAGTTCAGGGCTATTTGTACGTCCAAGAGTGATGAGTCCTGCAGCCTTATAACGCCCAACCAACGTCGTATCTTCAGACGATACATAGTTGGCCGCCTTGTACGCCTTGTTGCCGTTGCTGAGCGGTTTGCCAGCCTCTGCAGCGTAAAGATCTTTGAGTAGAAATGGCACACCGAGCAACGGACCCTGCGGCAGATCTTGGGAAGCAGCAAGAGCACGTGCCGAATCAAACCAGCGATAGGTGAGAGCGTTCAGGGCGTCGTCGTAGCGTTCGATGCGTTCAATGGCGGCGTTGACCATCTCCAATGGTGAGATTTTCCGAGAGGCAATGAGTTCGGCTTGAGCGGTTGCATCAAGCCAACGGGTTTCATCAGCGAGTGAAGTCATAGAGAAGGTCTTAGCAGGTTTGGCTAGGGTAATTATCCTGTGTCCGAATCAAACATAACAAATCCCGTACAAAGTACCCGTCAACTGTTGCGCGTGGGTCCAGTGCGCAATTTGTTGGGCTCTAGTATTTTCACGTCGTCCGGCATCATGTTGCAGGCCACCGTTTTGGGGAAACAGGTCTATGACATCACAGGTCGCGAATTAGATATTGGTCTGTTGGGTTTGGCAGAGTTCTTGCCAGCGGCGTTTTTAGTTTTGGTGACCGGCTCGGTGGCTGATCGCTTCAATCGTAAAATCATTGGCTCAATTGCTATTGCTGGTGAGCTTTTATGTTCGGTTCTCCTTGGTCTTTATGCTTTGTCAGACCCGACAGCCGTGTGGCCATTGTTTGTGATTGCCGTACTGTTCGGAACCTTCAGAGCCTTCGCCGCACCGTCTGTTCGCTCGTTACCACCCATGGTCGCTCCCGACGGAGCGCTACCGCGCACGATTGCTTTGTATTCTGCAACCTGGACTTCGGCGGCGATTATCGGACCTGCAAGTGGTGGACTCATCTATGCCAGTAGTCCTGCGCTGGCTTATTTCGTATCAGCATTTCTCATTGGGACCGGCGTGGTCTTTCTATTGTCCGTCAAGATTGCTCGACCATTTTTGAAAAATCAGCCCATAGATCCTGCAGAAAAAGTTTCATTGCACACGGCCCTCGCGGGTTTGCGTTTTATTCGGAAAACACCAATTTTGCTGGCTGCTATTTCACTTGATCTGTTCGCCGTTCTCTTCGGCGGAGCAGTAGCTCTGTTGCCGGCAATCGCCGAGGATCGTTTACATGTTGGAGACGTGGCATATGGATGGTTGCGTGCCGCTCCAGGTATCGGGGCAGCGATCATGGCAGTGATATTGGCATCTCGTCCAGTCACTCGCAAAGTAGGTCGTACGTTACTTTTTGTCGTGGGGCTGTTCGGCATCGCCACGGTGGTTCTAGGCGTGACAACTTCATACTTTGTGGCTTTCGTGGCCTTAGTGATCCTTGCTGGGGCAGACATGATCAGTGTCTATATCCGTGGCACCTTGGTACCTCTTGTGACACCCGATGACAAACGCGGGCGAGTGATGGCAGTGGAAAACGTTTTCATCGGAGCGAGTAATGAATTGGGAGCCTTTGAAAGCGGTGTAGCCGCCCAAGCATTTGGAACCCAGACCGCAGTCATCGGCGGTGGTATCGCCACTCTCGGAGTCGTGGCAATGTATTCAATTTTCTTCCCGACCTTGCGCAATGTTGATCGCTTTGAAGATCTAGAAGGACATGGCGATGAGATCAGGCAGTGATTGCTAGCCAGATGGCGAGTGGAATAACGATCCACGAGAGAACCAGGAGAATGATCGCGTACGCCGCAAAGTTGTAACTCTCATCACGAGGCGGTCTGCCTGCTGCTCCGATTGTTTCCCACAAGGCCTTGAGCGGTTGGTCCGTGGACAGCCGAATTCGTTGACGAGCCACGCCCGCACTGTAAAGCGCCACCCATGACAAAGCACCCAAGACAAAGACCACTGCGATGCCGAGTGCGATAACTCCAATCGTAGAGTCAAGCGCCGAGCGCGCCAGGCTCTGTAAGCCGCTTGCCACTGAAGTTAATACCGCTCCACCAAGTAAAAATGTCGGCAGGCCAACAGATTGATTTGCGGAGCCTGCTTGAACACGGCGGGCATCAAGGCGAGCCCTGCGCAACATCGAATGTTCAAGATGTGACCATTCGCTATTGGCTTCGCGCTTTTCATAGAGACCGCAGATCCGTGATGTCACGCGATTGAGGTGACTGCGCACAATCCAACGGGTGACCTGTTGTACAAGCCATTGTGCAACAGGGCGCAACGGTCCAAGCCTCGGCATCTTCGCTGGACGTTGTCCGTTGCGGTCAAGAACCTCGATTGAACGCATCATCATTCGATGTGCTTCTTCAAATCTCTCAGGATGATTGAGGGGTCTCATCGCCGACATCTGAGAGACCATCTCTTGTTCGACGACGCCTTTTCCACCGATCTGTTCGAGGAGTCGACCCTTCTCCTCGTCGGTATCGGCGCGTAGCACACGTAGAGCATCAATTTGATCAATGAGAAGTTCAGCTGGCCTGCTTAGTGGTTCATCCATCGCCCGTCACATTAGTGTCTGCAGGCTCAGACTGATGGCAAAAGGCTAAGATTGGGGATGATGAAAAATGTTCGAGGAACCATGCTGCTTAAGGAGTTTCGTGACTTCATTAACAAGGGCAACCTTCTAGCGATTGCTGTTGGTTTTGTGATTGGTGGGACATTCGCAGGCTTGGTCACGGCACTCGTCGAAGACCTGATTATGCCGATCGTGGCGATTCCATTTGGTCAACCGAATTTCGACAACGCCTTAATTTTGCACATCAATGATGCCGAGATTCGCTTCGGAGCATTTCTGACTGTGGCGGTCACCTTCGTTTCAATTTCTTTCGTGTTGTTCTTGATGTTGAAGGCATATAACAAAGCAACTGGTTCCGAGGCAGCGCCCCCACCCACTGCTGAAGTTGCTCTTTTGACAGCGATACACGAGGAACTAACAATGATTCGCCAGCAAGGTTCGGCAAAGTGATCCACGCAGGACGACGCAACGCACTCGTTGTCGCAGGCATTGGGCTTTTGTTGGCACTCATTTCGTGCGGTTCAGATTCTGGTGATGTGGCTCCGCCAACTGGTCCAGTGTCAGCCACGGTGCCGGGAGTCGGGATACTTCCGAACCATAGTCCCGACACGGGTTTTAACTCAGTTAGTGAATCCTCGACTCCGGACGGGATACGACAACTCACGGTCGGCGGGGAGGCTGTTGGGCCAAGATTGCTGTTGATCGGTGACTCAATATTGGCAACGCTCTCAAGGCGATATAGCAATGACGCGTGTGAAGCTTTAGTTCCTTTGGGTTGGCAGGTTTCAGTTGAGGCCGAAGTCGGCAAACCTATTGGCCTTGGGTTAGCGGTCGTGAAGAAAAAATTACCTCAAGGGTTTGACGTCGCCGTTATTTTTCTTGGCACCAATTATGGCGCTAAACAAGATTTTTATCAGGAGACCCTCAACAAGATCCTTGATGAACTGTGGCCGCGACCAGTCATTATTT
>SYDZ01000271.1 GCA_005801025.1 Actinomycetota bacterium | reverse complement strand
GGCTGTCATCTTTGGAGTTTTGACCTCTTGCGGAGATCAATGACAGCGCGGTAGACACAGCACCCAGCTCGCAACGGGCACCCTCAGAGGAGCGCCCATGGCACAGCCAAGACCGTTGTATACCCGTGCTCCCATCCGGACTTTGACCGTCGGCTCTGGGTTCACACCAGATCGGCCGATGAAGGAGTTGCCTCTTCCAAAGGTTCGCGGGCTTTAACCGCCGGTTGGGACTTACACCCAAACCCCGCACGGGGTGTTTGTTCAATTGTCCTAAAAGCCTAGGCCAAACTTCTCAACAAACCCCAAGCCGACATCGCATGTTGGGCGTGGGTGGTACGTCCACCGATCGAAAAACGCAAGACACTGCGCCCCTCAAGGACCGTTCGTGTAAAAAATACCGAACGAGTGGCGTTTGCGGCCTCTATCAGGGCATCTGTACGCGCGTCAGCATCTTGCGGAGATGCACCGCGCAGACGAATACACAACAAATTGAGGGGGTGAGGAGCCATGATTTCGAAACGATGGTCCTGAGCGACAAGGTCCGCCAACTCTTGTGTGATCTGGATATGACGACGGATGATTTCTTGGAAAACCGCTGTGCCGTCGCAGCGGATTGCAAACCATAACTTAAGGGATCGAAATCGTCGCCCGAGGGGAATCTGCCAATCGCGATAGTCGATCGCCGCCCCAGTTTCGGCGGCTGCAGAGCGTAAGTACTCGGGCAAGATACTGAGTGCGCCGAGCAGTGAGGCACGGTCCTGGGTCCAGAATAAATCGCAGTCAAAATTGACGCCCATCCATTTATGAGGATTGGTGCAATAACTATCGGCGAGTTCAAGACCATCATTGACCCAGCGATGTTCTTCGGCAAGGGCAGCGATTCCGTGCATCGCGGCGTCTACATGGAGCCATATTTTATGTCGCTGGGTAATTGCTCCGATTGCAGATGTTGGGTCGAATGCACCTGATGATGTTGTGCCGTGAGTGCTGCACACCCAGAATGGGATCAAGCCGGCTGCCTGATCGGCGAGGATCTGTGCCTCAAGTGCATCGGCGACCATGGCAAACAAGGTGTCATGTTCAATGATGCGAATGTTCTGTGTCCCGATCCCAGCGATGCGCAAACCTTTTTCGATACTGCTGTGCGATTGCGATGTGCAGTAGGCGATAAGTTTTGCGGTGTCCCCATCTTTGTTCACCTGACCCTCAGTGACCCGCCAACGGGCGGCAAGAATTGATGAAAGTGTTGCCTCACTCGCCGAACCTTGAATGACTCCACCGCCGCTTGCTGTCGTGCTACGGAAACTCTCAGGAAGACCAAGTAGTTCCTGCATCCAATCAAGCATTAAGGTTTCAACTTCGGTACATGCTGGTGATGACAACCAACTCATACCTTGAACTCCGAGACCAGCAGTTAAGAGATCAGCGAGTATTGACGGATAGGAGGAGTTGCCAGGGAAAAAAGCAAAGAAGTTTGGGTGCTGCCAGTGGGTGAGCCCAGGAATAATGATGTTGCTGACATCAGCGAGCACAGATTCGAAAGATTCGGGGGCAGTTGGGGGATGGGCAGGTAACTGATGACGCACATCGCCTGGTTTCGTATCAGCCGTAACTGGGCGGTCTTCGATTGTTTCTAGGTATTGGGCAATCAATTCAATGACGGCCTGACCATTGGCACGGAACTCTTGGGCATCCATAACTCTTTACGCTAGAGCGTGGTGACGGCTTCAATACCTATCGTCTGAAACGTGATGGGTACGGTAGGTACATGCATGACGATGTAGATGCCCGTAGATTTCATACCCATCGATCTTCGTTACGTGGATTTGATCAGGCTTTTGTCTATGAAAAAGCTGAGCGGGGTTCTGGTGTGGCATTGCTCTGTGTGCATGGATGGCCTGAAAGTAAGCGTATTTTCTGGAAAGTTATTGCCCCATTTGCGGCTGCAGGATTTGATGTCATCGTGCCCGACCTACGTGGCTTTGGTGATAGCGGTCAGCCGACTGACGGTTTCTATGACACGCCATCGCATTCCAAGGACATGTACTCGCTCGTGCACGATCAATTGGGTTATGACAAGGTTGTCGTTTTAGGTGGCGATCTAGGCGGTCCCGTCATTCAGGACATGGCATTGCGTTATCCAGACTTCGTTGATCGTATGGTGTTATTCAACTCGCCGTTACCTTTTGATAAAGAGCGCATGGCTGGAATTGATGGCACACGTGCGCCACGTGAAGCCGCCGACTATTTTTTACGCCAAGGTCTTGATGCTGATGCGCTGGCAAGTGAATTGTCCACGGCGGATGAACGTCGTCGCTATATCGCTACTTTTTATGGAAGTCGTTTTTGGGCTCATCCCGGAACTTTTGATCAATCAGCAATTGACTTTCATTGCGAGCCCTTCGCCGATGCCGTGGTGATGCGTGCTTCTTTTGGTGGATACGAAACAGTCTTTCATCCCTCTAAGAGCAGTGAGCCAACAATGATGGGCCATAACACAAGTACGCCAACTTTGGTCCTTTTTGGTCCGAGTGATCATGTCATTTATCCTGCCTTTGACAAAATGGCTGCTCAAGTTTTTGAAAAGCATGTCGGTCCGTATTTGTTACGCGATTGTGGTCACTTCGTTCCCTGGGAAGCACCTCATGCGCTGGTCTCGGGGACGGCAGCATTTTGTGCGGATTTATTGAGAGAATAATCAGCGCACACACAATGGTGACTGCTTTTTTAGAAGTTGGGTGGTAAAAGACGACTGATATTTTGGAAGACGAAATACAACACGACAAAGAATGGAGCGAAGCCAACCGCTACGCCGATGAGTCGATTGCGGAACTTCTTGGCAACCTGCCAAGAAGCATAGAGAATCAGAATTTCCGCGAGGCTCCACATCGCGGCGTGCGGGATCGCTGCAGGATCGCTGAACCAACCTTGACTGAGGGTCTCACTTTCTTGTTCAAACGTTGGTTGAGGGGGTGGATTGTCGATAGCCGGTTCGGTGGTTGGAGATGGATTGTTGATGCTGGGTGCGGCGGGGGGC
>SYDZ01000270.1 GCA_005801025.1 Actinomycetota bacterium | reverse complement strand
CCATGATCAACGGACCGCCATATTTGTACACGATGTCGGCGGCTTCAGGATCAACCCAGATATTGAACTCTGCCGACGTGGTGCGGTTGCCGAATGTTCCTCCACCCATCAACGAGATGCCAGCGATGCGATGACCTACGTCGGGGGCTAAGCGCAGAGCCATGGCGATATTTGTCAATGGACCAGTCGGCACAAGCCAAACACCTTCAGTGGCACGACAAGTGTCAATGATGTACTCAACCGCATTTTCACTATCAATCGTGCTTGTCGGCACTGGTAAATCCGCACCATCTAAACCGCTTTCGCCGTGAACATACGCTGCATATTGTGGTTCGGCAACGAGAGGGCACGTCGCGCCTTTATGTACGGGCACATCGAGACCCAATAAATCTTTCATCACCAATGCGTTATACGTCGTGGATTCAATAGGTGCGTTACCTGAAACTGTGGTGATACCAAGGAGATTCGTATGACGCGCAGCGATCACAATTGCTAGAGCGTCGTCATGACCAGGATCGCAATCTAAAATGATGGATGGCATTGTTTCAGGCATCTGTTGATCCTATGACACAATCAATGTTCCACTGCCGTCAAGCTTGGCTGCTCGACCAACCCATTCTCCAGCACACATCGCTGTCGTCACATCACCGTCGTCGCTAATTCCCCAAGCGCGTTCTCCACCAGGCAATAAACAGGCAGTAATAGCGCGCTCTGGGATGCCATCACGGTCATGCATCACCGTGTAGGCCTCAATAGTGACGGGACCTTGTGATCTTCCAACATCGACCACTGTGCGGCGTGGCAACGAGTCAACTTGATCTTGCGGAGAGGCGTGTTTGAAACCACTGGTAGGTGGGTTCGTGGAGTACACACCGAAAGCATGTTTGGTTGTGTATCCGCCGTTGGCCCAAATCAAAGCTTTTTCACCGGGGCGAGAGCGGAGTTCTGTGACCACAGTTGCGATGGCGTGCATCACATAGTTATTCCAGGGTCCGCCAGCGAAAGATAAACCACCAGTGCGCGTCAGTTGGCGATCTGTGGATAGGCCAAGTGAAGCGGCACCTAGTTGAACTGCCGATGGAAAACACGAATACAAATCGATGATGTCGATATCTGTGATTGAGGCCTCAGCTAAATCAAGAACCATTTTGCCACCAAGTTTGATCGCAGGGGTATCGGCAAATGTGTCGCGCTCAGACACATATTTATGCTCGTGACAATCTGTTCCAGCAATGGGGAAGACCCACTTATCGCGAGATATTCCCAAACGTTGTGCGGTGGCGACTGAACACATAATGATCGCTGCTGATTGATCAACATCGTTATTTGAGTTCATCACTTTGGTATAAGGCGAACCAATCATGCGGTTGTGCGGACCAGTGGTGGTCACTTCTTGGGGAGTGAGAGATTTGCGAATCCATGCATACGGGTTTTGTTCGGCAACTTTGCTGAAGTTTGACCATAATTTTCCGAGGTGTTGGTTGTGTTCGTCAAAGGTGCGTCCCGATTGGGCGCGTATTGCTGACTCAAAAATCGGATATATCTGGATGGGAGCCACGATGCGCCGCGATAACTCGTACTCGTGATTCATCACCAGTTCTTCACCCATGATTCGATCTGGCTTGATGTCCTCATCAACGATCGGCCACGGCAATTCAATGTCAGCGGCACGGGCGCGCTTGCGGGTGCGCGAAGTCTCACCGCCACACAAGATGACGATGTCACAGGTGCCCGCCTGAATATCCAGGGCGGTGGCGTTGACCATTGACTGGGTGCTGTTGCCACCCATTGATGAGGCCACAGTTTCGGCGGTGGTGATGCCGAGTTCTGCAGCGATGAAGCGTGCTGGGTCGCGATAACGCCAGGACAGGAAACTGATGACGCGCAGAGAATCCACATTGGGAACTGCCGATAACCCAGCATCCTTGCTGGCCTCACGGATGGCGTTGGCTATGAACGCGACGGGGGTGAGGGCCTCGAGAGGATTGTCAATTCGTTGTAATTGCTGACCTACGCCAACGATCACTGGGGTACGGGGGTCCAAACTCATCATTGCAACCTATCTAAACCTAAGATGAGTCCTATGTCTGGGAAGTCCTTGCGCATCGCCATCGGGTCGGATCATGCTGGCTACGACCTCAAGCAACACGTGGTTGCATTCCTCGTGGCCGCTGGGCACACCGTCGACGATCAGGGCACGCACTCGACGGAGAGTTGTGATTACCCACCGATCTGTGCCGGTGTCGGTCGCACTGTCCGCGATGGGCACGCAGATTTCGGCATCGTCATGGGCGGAAGCGGTCAAGGTGAGCAGTTGGCTGCCAACAAAGTTCGTGGAGTTCGTGCCGCATTATGTAATGACTTGTACACGGCTCGCATGGCTCGTCAACACAACGATGCCAATGTGCTGTCAATCGGTGCTCGTGTGGTGGGCATCGGCTTGGCTGAGGAAATTGTCACATCGTTCATAAACACCTCATTTGAAGGCGGTCGTCACGCTCGCCGAGTGGCAATGTTGAGTGAACTTGAAAACGATTTCTAAAACTCTTTTCCACATCCATCACTGAACAACGAGAGAACTGATGCCTTTCCCATCTGACACCGATCCTGACCTTGAGGTTGAAGGCCTCATCAACGACGAGTTTGATCGTCAGATCACTGGATTGCAACTCATTGCCAGTGAGAACTTCACTTCGCCGGCCGTGATGCGTGCCGTGGGCAGTGTGTTGACGAATAAGTACAGCGAGGGCTATCCGGGAAAACGTTATTACGGCGGAAACCAGATCGTGGACTCCATAGAGGCACTGGCTATTGAGCGTGTGAAAGCTTTATTTGGTGCAGAACATGCCAATGTGCAGCCGCACTCGGGGGCTAACGCCAACATGTGTGTCTATCAAGCGTTATTGAATCCTGGTGACACAGTTCTTGGACTCAGCCTTGATCATGGCGGTCACTTGACGCATGGTTCGCCTGTTAATGCCAGCGGCAAGTTATATAACTTCGTGCCGTACAAGGTGACGCCCGGTGATGAGCGCATCGACATGGATCAGGTGCGCGAGTTGGCCTTGCAAGAACGTCCGCGAATGATCGTCGCCGGAACGACGAGTTATCCGCGACGCATTGATCCCGCTCCCTTTAAAGCCATCGCCGATGAAGTTGGGGCGTACTTTATGTACGACGCCGCTCACCTCGCTGGTCTGATTGCTGGTGGCGCATACCCCAATCCGGTGCCGTATGCCGATGTAGTGACATTTACGACGCACAAGACTTTGCGCGGTCCGCGCGGAGGATGCATTTTGTCAACTGCTCAACACGCCGCGGCCATCGACAAAGCAGTTTTCCCTGGATGGCAAGGTGGACCACTTGAACATGCCGTTGCTGGTAAGGCCGTGGCATTTCGCGAGGCAGCAAGTCCTTCGTTCAAGGCCTACGCCGCTCAGGTTGTGGCCAATGCCGCGGCACTTGCTGAAGCTCTTGCGCAGAATGGTTTTCGTTTGGTGTCGGGTGGAACCGACAGCCATCTGATGGTTGTCGACCTGCGTCCTTTTGATGCCGAGGTCACCGGCAAGGAAGCGCAGCGCGTTCTGGACTTAGCGGGCATCACTCTGAACAAAAATACGATTCCTGACGATCCACGCAGTCCCTTCGTGACCTCGGGTGTTCGTATCGGAACCCCATCTGTGACTACTCAGGGTATGAAAGAGCCTCAGATGACTGCGATCGCAGCCTTGATCGCTCGCGCCTTGCGGGGTCGCGAGAACGACAGTGAACTTGCCGCCGTGAAGGCTGATGTGGCGAGACTCTGCGCAGCTTTTCCGGCCTATCCAAGTTGCTGAACGCTCTGTTCGTTCGTTGACGCGTAGCTGATTCGTAATAGTCTGAGGGCGTGCCCGATACCGCCGGCTATTTATTCATTGGGGCCGTAGCAGCCATCGTCACATTTATTGCGACGCCACTCACGGTTCGCTTGGCTCTTCGTCGGGGCTGGGTCGTGGCGCCTGATGAGCGGCGCGTGCATCAAGTTCCGATGCCTCATGTCGGTGGCATCGCAATGTTCCTTGGCTTTGTCGTGGCGCTCGCTTTGGCATGGAGAATGGGGCGCTTCTCTCCAATCTTTAATAACAACTCTGAACCAATGGGTGTCTTGTTGGCAGCCTTGGTGATATTTGCGACTGGTCTTGTTGACGATGTGCGCGAAATTTCTAGTCCTGCGAAAGTAACAGGATCGGTCATAGCGGGATTATTTCTGGTGTGGTTCGGAGCCACGATGTTTTATTTCCGTGTTCCGTTCGTTGATGTTTTTGTTTTGTCTGACGATTGGGTACCGCTGATCACCATCTTGTGGCT
>SYDZ01000269.1 GCA_005801025.1 Actinomycetota bacterium | reverse complement strand
CATTGACGTCAACTGAGACGTCAGCAGGGGATATCCAATCCGAGTGCTTGTGCCTTTTCCCGGTTTTATGTGTCATAACGATTATTATGGGCGAATACTTCAGGCTGATTACTCGTCGTGCGACGTCAATGTTCGGTCCCGCAACGGCCTAGCCGCCTCCATTATCCACTCCAAAGCCTCGGTCATGCTGCGAACCGTCGGCTTTCCTGCTTTCATCTCACGCTCTGTGTCGTCGACCGCACACGCCAAAACATAGAGATCGTCATAGAGCGAATCAATGACCGCCCGAGCAATGACCAATTCATCTTCACTGATTTTCAATTCGCGAGCTCGTTGGCGAGCCACCCAATCCCATTGCCGACATGCTTGAGAGCAAAAGACCCTCTTCCGTCCCGCTCCAGATTGCTCAGGCAGAACCCGGCGACACCAACGACATCGCGGACCGTCGACTGCCCGCCCCCGTACCCCTGTTGATAATTTCGTCATGACGAAATTATTCCACAAAATGGATTCATGTGAGGTGAACTGCGCACATCTTGAATTATTTCGGCAGACTCACACGATGAGTTCGTCAGCACTTCCCCCTGCCCCGGAACACCGCTTCGCCAGTGACAACAACGCCACAGTGCATCCAGTTGTGATGGAGGCTCTCAACCAGGCGAACTCAGCCCACGCCACTGCGTACGGCGACGACCCCTGGACCGCACAGGCTCGCTCCGCTTTTAGTGAACTTTTTGGACAACAGGTTGACTCCTTTATGGTGTGGAATGGCACGGGGGCCAATGTCTTGGCGCTGGCCACGATGCTCTCCCCCGCTGGGGCAGTGATCTGCAGCGATGCAGCACACATCAATGTCGATGAGACTGGTGCGCCCGAACGTATTCTTGGGGCAAAACTGATCGACCTTCCATCAGTTGGCGGAAAAATTACTCCCGATCAAGTGCGTTCGCAAGCACATGCATTAGGAGTCGTCCATCACGTTCAACCCAGTGTTTTATCCATCACACAAAGCACCGAATGGGGAACCCTGTACTCCCCCACCGAGATCGCGAACCTTTGTGACGCGGCCCACTCAATGGACATGACCGTCCATCTCGATGGAGCAAGAATCGCCAATGCCACAGCGGCACTGGGAGGCAACCAAGAAGCATTACGTTCCTTCACTGTTGACGCCGGGGTTGATGTCATTTCCTTCGGCGGTGCCAAAAATGGAATCATGTACGGCGAGGCGGTCATTTATCTCAATCGTGATTTGGCCCGTTCAGCACCCTTTGTACAGAAGCAAGTCACCCAACTTCCCTCGAAGGTGCGCTTCATCTCGGCGCAATTTTCCGCCCTCTTAGCCGATGATCTGTGGCTCAAAAATGCAACTCACGCCAATGCCATGGCGACTCAACTCTTCGAACAGACACGCCACCTTCCTGGAGTGCTTGTCGATCGGCCACCCGTGGTGAATAGCATTTTCCCCGTCCTGCCTCCCGAGCAGATTGAATTATTACGTGAATGGTCCTTTTTCTATGATTGGGACCCTCACGCCCACCAGGTCCGATGGATGACCGCCTGGGACACTCGCCCTGCAGATCTCGATCATTTTGTGGCAGGAATCCGCCACTTCATTCACTGAGATTTTTATTGACTCAATGATTACTTAAGTCTAAAATGCTCATGTTGTAGCGGAAGTTTCACCGCAGTCGGGGAAATTTTCTAGGGTCAAAAAGATGAATCTCGGGGGAAATTGTGGCTTATACCGAATTTTTAAATCATCGTCAGCAGACCCAAGATGACTGGATGGATGTCGGCGCATGTCGTGGCATGACCCACCTATTCTTCCCGACAACCGCCGAACGCCCTCAAGCGCGAGAACGGCGTGAAGCAATGGCTCGCATGGTCTGCGCCAGTTGCAATGTCCAAGAGATGTGTCGCACATTCGCACGCGACAATCATGAGTACGGGCTATGGGGCGGCGAGAGTGAAGATGAGCGACATCAAGCGGGTTATCGATTAATTGCCCCGATCGGCATTCGCGCGAGCGTCGGCTGAAATCCAGATCTCGCTGCCATAACGGACGATCACTGGAATCACTGTAAGCACGTGCTATTGGCACCGGCAGATGGTTCACTGGAACCATGAGCAACGGTTCGCATTCCTATGATGTCGTCGTCGTGGGAAGTTCCAACCTTGACCTAGTCGCCACAGTTGAGCGTCTCCCAGCGCCAGGTGAAACCATTCTCGGTACGCGTTTTGCAGAATTTCCAGGTGGCAAAGGCCTCAATCAGGCCGTGGCAAGCCGCCGCTCAGGCGCCGACACTGCTTTCATTACTTGCCTTGGAAAAGACAACGCAGGTGACACCCTGCATCGCTTGATGATTCAAGAAGGAATCGCCGCCTATGTCACTGATGACTCTGACCCGACGGGACGGGCATTAATCAACGTTGACGCTCATGGAGAAAATTCAATCGCTGTCGTGCCTGGCGCAAATGCAAATCTTTCGCTTAGCGTGATTGAGGCTCATCGCGATATCTTGCTGCACTCGCGGGTTCTTTTGTGCCAATTGGAGATCCCACTCGCATCTGTTGAATCGGCATTAGCAATCTCCAAAATTGGTGGAGCGCAGACAATTCTCAACCCGGCTCCAGCCAGCGAACTGAATCGCTCAATTTTGCAATTATGCGATGTCATCATGCCCAATCAACATGAGGTGGTGCGTCTCGGTGGCGCATCTGCGCTGATAGATGCTGGAGTTTCGATCGTCGTCGTCACCTTGGGAGCCCGCGGTATAAAAATCATCACGGCTGACGGCGAACAACAAATTCCGCCATTTGCAGTTCGGGCTATTGATACCACCGGGGCTGGTGATGCGGCATGTGGCGCTTTGGCATGTGCTCTCGCTTGCGGATTAGATATCACTGTTGCTGCTCGGCGGGCTTCGGCAGCAGGAGCACTGGCGGCCACTAAACATGGCGCCGTGACTTCACTGCCGACACTCTCCGAGATTGATCACTTAGTCAATTAAGAGCTCATCGATTTCACTCGTGAGAGAAAACCACCGCTGACCATTGCTCAAGGTCAATGCGATCAACTTCTCGTAACGGACGTAGTGCCTCGGCCACATGTGCATAGTTTTGCGTCAAGACTCCGCTGATAATGAGGAATCCAGTGGGGCTGACAAGCCGTCGCAATTGTTCACTCAGTTCAATCAGCGCTGGAGCCAACATGTTGGCCACAACGATCCTTGCTGGCGATTCAATCTGCCCAAGCCCCTCAGTGCTCACACTCCATCGATCAGCAACTTGATTGCTCCTGGCATTGGCACGCGACACTTGAATCGACGCAGCACTGATATCAATTCCCGTGGCTCGACGCGCTCCGAGAAGCAAAGCGGTGATTCCAAGAACACCACTACCACAGCCGACATCAATGACATCGTCGTCCAACAATAAGTATTTTTCGATCGCTAACAAACTTGCCATTGTGGTCGGATGATCGCCCATACCGAATGTACTGCCCGGTTCAATCGTGACAACAAGAGCCTCTTGCGAATGATCCATCGCTCTCAGCACCTCATCAATGTGTGCCGCAGATGACCACTGAGGAGTAATCACGAGACGTTTTCCAACAAGCACAGGTTTGGCAAATGCCCTCCAGCTATCCCCCACATTGTCATCAACTTCACTGAAGGTCCATGTTGCTGGCCAAGATAAAGAATCCAAGACTTGGGTCACGACTTCCCGATCGTCGCCGAGCGCAGTTTGCAAGCGCACATCGTGATCCGTATCCCAGTGCTCCTCAATCGCCACAACACCAAGCGACCACAACACATCACTCACTAACTCAACCTGCTCCGCAGTCGTCGAGATAACGATCGACAAAGTCATGCTTTTAATCAAGTCTCCGTAGTTGTTCTTTATAGATCGCTGCCCGCGCAACATAGGAGGCAGCACCCATAGCGATCTCTGCTGGTCGAGCTTTATCTAACTTGATAACAGCAGGGACCCCCACAGCAAGGGCCCCACTCGGCACTTCAAGTCCATTCAAAAGTACCGCATTGGCGGCTACCACTGCCCCAGAACGCACGATGACACGGTGCATCACAATAGATCCATTACCGACCAGCGAACCATCTTCGATTGTGCATCCCTCAAGATGAACGATATGACCGATCACGCAATCGTTGCCGACAATTGTCGGAAAAACATGGGTGGTATGCAACACCGAACCGTCCTGAATTGACGTCCGCTCACCGATAATGATATCCCCGTCATCTCCTCGCAGAACTGCCCCCGGCCATATTGAACTATGAGTCCCAATGGAGACTGATCCTATGATCACAGCATCCGGGTGCACATAAGCATCGGGATGAATCGTTGGGGTGCGTTCACCCAAAGCGTAAATCGGCACGAGTGAAAATTAGCACTTTCACCTACCCTATGGCACCGTTCATCCTTCCCGATAGGCTTGGTCTCCATGTCCCGAAGGATTGAAATTGAGTTAACAAGTGTGCGCTCCGATGGTACTTGGACGTGGCGCGCTGCAGGCGCACGTGAGCCCAAAGGCATTTTGCAACCAAGCATCCTTCCACAGGAATCAAAAACAGGAGATGTACTAAAGGTGGAGGCCGACTTCAATATTGATGGCATCACCATCTTGGGTGTCGTACAGGGCCGAATCAAGGTTGACAAAGTAGAGACGATTACCCTCACAGGAAATGACAAGCCATTTGAAGCGGTTACTCAGCAGCTCGCGCGAAAAGAAAAAAGCAATCGCAGCGATCGACGCGATCGTCCTG
>SYDZ01000268.1 GCA_005801025.1 Actinomycetota bacterium | reverse complement strand
GAACTTCACGCCAAAGGTATGAATCCAGCGGCACGGGAAAATGACGATGGCACCGTCAAGATGATCGCGTCCGATCAAACCTCGGCGCCTTGATTTGGAATCAGCGGCGATTTCGGCACTCGCTAAAACGCGTCCCTCAGATACAAGCCATGCTCCACTGGATTTCATGACCGAGCTCCTTTGGTATACAAATTTTAGACATTGAAGCGAAACTCCATGACGTCGCCGTCAATGGGATGATATTCCTTACCTTCAATACGAATCTTGCCAACTTCTTTGGCCTTATTCCAAGCCCCAAGTTCAAGAAGTTCATCCCAGTGAATAACTTCGGCTTTGATGAAGCCGCGTTGGAAATCGGTGTGAATGCGACCTGCGCACTCGGGGGCACTTGATCCTGCGTAGAAGGTCCAAGCCCGAGTTTCCTTTTCACCTGTGGTGAAGTAAGTCCGTAGGCCCAAAAGGTGATATGCGCTACGAACCATACGGAACAAAGCACCTTCGCCAAGTCCGAAACCTTCGAGCATTTCGGCTCGTTCGACGGGATCCACAATCGTGGCTGCTTCGGCTTCTAACTGCACGCACATTCCGATGACCTCAACATTTGCACCAGCCGTGGAGAATTCGTCGCGCACAATCTTTTCCATGGCAGGAATCTTGTCGAGTTCATTCTCGCCAACATTGACGACTGCGAGAACAGATCGGTTGGTGAGTAAGAAATACGGCTTGAGTACTGCGCGGAAATCTTCAGAAAGTCCAGCGCGATATAGGGGAAGTCCTTGACTGAGAGCGTCGTAGGCGGCCTGCAGCGGTTCAACTTCGGCGGCGGCATCCTTGTCAAGTTTTGCTTGACGAGTAGCTTGCTTGAGACGCTTTTCGACGGTTTCCAAGTCTGCGAGAGCAAGTTCAATCTCAACGACTCGCAAATGCTCAAGCGGATCTGATGGTCCAGGGACATCATCATCTTCAAAGGCACGAAGTACAAGGACAATGGCGTCCACTTCGCGAATGTTGGCAAGAAACTTGTTGCCAAGACCTTCGCCCTTGCTGGCTCCCTCAACAAGACCCCCGATGTCAACCACTTGAACTGAAGCGTGAATCAAGGTTTTAGTTTTGGACATCACACCTAGGCGATCAACGCGATCATCAGGAACCTTAGCGACTCCAATGTTTGGATCTTTTGTGGCAAAGGCGTAGGGGGCAGCTAGAGCTCCTCCTCCGGTCAGAGCGTTGTACAGCGAACTTTTACCTGCATTGGGAAGACCGACTAGACCGAAGCGTTCCATAACGCTTGGCAGGCTACCCACCAGTTCCACCAAATAATATCGGGATTCATCGATCACCTAGTTCGTTCTGGCAACAAGGGCTGTAGGATCTGAGATCTATGTCGAAGAAGACCAAAAAGCGTAAAGCAAGGCTCCGCCGCTCAAAGGCGAACCACGGTAAGCGTCCAAACATGGGTCGTGGCTAAGTCTCTATTTTTCGTTTCGTCTGATGTGCGCCTTCGGCGCTCAGGTATTGCGTAATAGTTAGGCCGGATCTACTTCAAGGGGCTGTTCATGATGACGACAATCGCGGATTTGTGGTTGTCATCGTCAAGCGAAGCCTGGAGACACCTAGGTTGCCACGTCGGCAATGTTCAACAAGGTGATGGCTCGTCGGTGCCTTTTGTGTGGATCGCTGGCCTGGGTTTACGTTTCGTTGAATCCTCGAGTGAAACTTCGGTTGAGTCGAGCGTGGTGGGCTGGACACTGGTTGCGGATGCCCCATTGACGTCAATGGATGGTGTGCCGACTCATGTGACTGACGCTCCCCATCCCAAGCCTGAGTCGGAAAATACCCTTGGGGTGCTGTCAATTGATCACATTGTGATCACGACTGGCTCTCTGGACCGGACCAGTGGGGCCATATCTGATTCGATGCATCTTCCGCTGAAGCGTATTCGTGAAGCGGGTCATGGAATGCGTCAGGGATTTCATCGCGCTGGTCCGATCATCTTGGAGATACTTGAGCGACCTGATCTTGCCCCCGAAACTCGCGCAGCGATTTGGGGTCTAGTTTTCGTTGTTGCCGATCTTGACGCCACCGTCAGTTGGCTTGGACCCGATGCTGTCAGCGAGCCACGTTCAGCAGTGCAGCCTGGGCGACGTATTGCATCTGTAAAAAAAGAAGTTGGTCTTGGTCTACCAGTCGCTCTCATGTCACCGCATGTTCGCCAATGACGCAACTTTTTAGACCTACCAGCCTTCAGCCTCATTCTTTTGCGCCAAGTATTCAAGTCCCGTCGGACAGTCAGCACTGATCGCACACCAACGGCACAAAGCTGCTGGACGTAGGACTGGTTCGGCACCACCAAGTTTGAGTTCAATGGCACGCACTAATCCATCTTGTAAACGCCGAGCAGCCGAGCGCAAAATTGTCTCGGAAATATCTTCTTGATGCACATCGGTGGAGTCCAGATAGTAACTGGCAACTTTTCGCGGAGCTTGACCAAGAGCTAAGAAATCAATCAATGCGTAGAGGCGCAAATCATCATGATGCGCTAACGACGGATGACCAGTCTTGAAGTCAATGATCACCTTGTCTGGCGGTCGACCCAGAGCGAGGTCCACTTTCCCCCCGATGCGGATGCGGTTGCCGGCAAGGTTGAGTGCCAATGAGCTTTCCACTTGGGGAATCCATGCATTTTTGATTGGCGGGAAACATTCGGTGAAGCGTGTGAATAAACCGCTGCATTCGCCGACAAGTTCAGCGCGATCGTATTCATCCAAGGTGATTAAAAACTCGCTGATTGATTTTGAGGAATCGTTGCTGAGTCGAGAGATTGATTCTTCAACCAAATCGGTGGGTGGCATGGGTTGCCGTAGGTTGATGGAGACCTCAATGGTCTGATGCACGATGGTGCCTTTGCAATTGGCATGAGTCCACTCAAATTCACCCTGACCGCCGATAAAAAATCCCTCACATGAATGAACGTTGGTGACACCTTGTTTGTTGAGGAAGAATCGCTTTTCATAAGAACTGCCATCGGGCAGAAGATGCAAGACGGGAAGCAGCGAATTTTCTATATCGGCGCGAAGTTCGTCGGCTAGACCGGCAGGAATTTCAGGGCGATCCGATGATCGACCCAGCATGTCGATCACCTTTTGCTGTGCGGGGTTATATGTCTCGGTCACATGCAGACCTTAGGACGGGGGTGGGTGGGGAGTGTGAAAGTCCGGAAATTATCCGTGCCATACCCATCAGGCAAAGTGTTACTTCCCATGCAATCCACAACAGTCAACTTCGCTACCGCCGCCCGAACCCTGGGGCGAGAGGCCAGAGAACGGGGTTTACTCGTACCCGGATTTCGTTGTCCGCCACGAGTGATCGGCCTCGATCGCACCTTGAAGCGAACGAACAATGGGGTCACGGTGGCAGTACGGGTCAAGGATCGGCCGTGGGTCGCCATATTGGCCGACATGATTGAGGGCGTCATCGTTGCCAATCGACTCACCCCGCCACTGGCCGACCGTTTTCGCGGGGAAATGTGGCTGACACTCGGATTTACTTGCGAGGCTTTGCCGATAACTCGACCGCCACAGGTCGCCTAACCCGTAGGATTGCGGGCGTGCCCGGGTGGCGGAATGGCAGACGCGGGGGGCTTAAACCCCCCTTCTCTTACAAGGGAGTATGGGTTCGAGTCCCATCCCGGGCACTACTTTCATTTTCCATTCACCATCCATCCATCTGTCTCGTAGGATTAACTCATGGCTAACGCACCGAAACTCACCCCGCTTCAACAATCTGAGGCCCGCAGATTGGCTGCCAAGGCTGCCAGGACAAGCAAGGTTCCTCAGGCTCGTACCGAGGAAGAAAAGAATATTCGTAAAGAGCGAGTGGCTCAGGCAAAAGATGCTCTCAGTCGTTCAGTCGGTATCAAGGGAGACCACGTCATTGCAGCACGAGCCGCTCTGAAAACCTTCTTGCAGCGCTTGAATGAACCCAATCAGCCTGATGACTCGCGCTTTGAAATGCTCATTGAGGCCCCTTTTCGGGCCCCAGAAAAAAAGAAGATGAACGACCGCCGATTCTAAAACTTGATGAAGATTTATTCTCTTTCTCGCTTGTTCGTTGGTTTAGTCGCCTCCCTTGTTGTTGCCTGCTCAAGTGAAGGGTCAACTTCACCTGCGAGCAATCCGCCCATCACTGAGGTGATGACGCAAACGCCCACCGACCCAGCGAGCATTAGTGCCCCGACAAGTTCGGCGAGCAAAGAGATTCCCGAAACGGGAACTCCCTCCACCGAATCAGTGACGATTGAGATTGATGCTGATGCGGGCGTCACCGAAGTTGCATCCGTGGCCTTAGGCAGTCCAGTAGTGATTCAAGTGTTCAGTGAGACAGAACAAGATTTCCATCTTCATGGTTATGACATCGAACTCATGGGTGATGATGTCACTTTTGATTTCATCGCCGACAAGTTGGGCGACTTTGAACTCGAGTCGCATGAGTCAGGTGACATTTTGCTGACTCTGTCTGTTGTCGAAGACTAAATCACGCACTGAACTTTAAAACTCAATTGATTCTGCAGGGTTGCCCACGTAATGAACCACATGCGGCTACACCTGGTGGAACGACGAGACCAGGAACGACCGATAAGACAATTGATGATGGATACTCGGCATTGTGCCAGACGGTTACTTTTTCGCCCTTGCTGATAGTGCGGAAAATCCATTCAGCTCGGTTGCCCCCTGGAGCGTCAATGGTGATGCGAATCTTGGAACCAGCGCGAAATGGATGAGCAACGGGGAACATCTCAAGTCGCACCAGTGTGACCTCACCTGGAACCAACGGTTCAGCATCGGCCTCAAAATTCGTGTGGGTCGGACGCAGTTCGGTAGCCGATGATTCGTCGAGTGCACGATGGCTGGCGCGCAGCCAACCACTTTGCACATATGTTTCCGTTTCGGTTCCTGATTCATCGGGACGGACTTCACTGATCGTGACTTCAAGATCGGTGTCAACAGCATCCGACGAAATCCATAGATCCGCAGAACTTGGCCCAATGATGACTGTGTCCTCCGTGAGAAGTGCGGTCGTAAATACCGCAGCAGTGCCTTGCGGATTGCGGACCCAATTCCATGTCACGTCAGATTTCCAAATATCGCTACCAGAACCTTCGAAGAATCGCTCTGGTGTCGCACTTGGGTCAGCGGTATACGAGGTGCTTCCAGTGCCGCTCGCCCCTTGAGCAAGAGTCCCGTTGTCACCGAAGTTGAAGCGTGTGGCCTGTGCTTCGGGAATCGGCCACGCACTGAATTCTGCCTGCCAACGATTCAGCGGTGCACCGAATGCCTGACCGTCAGCGGCGCCCTCTTCGAACAAGATGCGCACAGAGGGTTCGCTCTCAAAAATTGCGAGAGCCTCGTCGTAGGTCATGCCAGCGAAACGATTTCCCTGAATGATCGGCGTACTGACGCCGAAAATGCTGGGAGTGAGCGCGGTTGCAATCAACATTGCTGGACCGAGGTCAGGAACTTTTTTCGCCACGTACAAACTCAAGAACTCTGCATAACGCGGAAAAACTGAAGGTGCTAACGACTCAGTGTGCAAACCATTGACGAGGGTTGCGTATAGATGAGGTGAACCCGTGAACTTGTCGAGGAATGCTGGGAAATGTCCACCCGTCTGCTCGTCCTGCCAGGCCCCAGCAAGAAAGACTGGAACATTGATCTTGTTGACAAACATGGACGGGTTGATGCTGTCCAAAAGTTCGGGAACGTAGTACTCATTGTCGTTGATTTCAGAAATGAGATCGGGATTTTGCAGACGCATCCGCTGATTATTGGCACATTCGGTATCACCCGAATCAGCCATATCCTTCGACCAGCCCTGACCGTAAATAGCGGCGCTGTCCATACGTTCTTTGGTCCACTTCACGGCGAAGCCGGTATTCAAAATCCCGCCCGGAGCGAGGGTGGCACGCGCACTGTCATCAAGCACTGATAACGGAGTAATGGCGGCCAAACTTGGTGGCTGTGTGGAGGCCACAAATAGTTGGCTGATGCCTGGGTAACTGATTCCCACCATTCCAACCTTGTTGTCCTGCACCCAGGACTGTGCGGCAATGGTCTCAATGGCGTCATAGCCATCTAGTTGTTGAGACTCTTCAAAATAACGGAACGAACCACCCGAGCATCCAGTGCCACGCATATTTACTGCTACATAGGCATAACCGAGGGTCGTAAAAAGTTGACCAAAGGTTGTGTCATTGGGGTTGCTCGGTGCGTAACCAGAGTATTCAACGACAGTTGGATACGGTCCGTTTTCTAGTGCGCCCGGCAACATCACATTGATTGACAGCGTGGTGCCATCGCGCGTCTCGAGATAACCGAATCCCGGTGACGGCAGTTCCTGATCGGCATAGAACGATTGCGGGGGAATAAACGAAGCGTCATAGACCTCAACCTCGGCACTGGCGGCTGAAAGATCGGCATTGACCACTCTGTATGTTCCAACCTCAAGATTACGGGCCAAGAATGAACCCTGCTCGTCCACTGTGCCCTCAGCGGCAATTGAGCCATCGGCACGTTGGATCTGCAGTGCGGTACCAGGATCGGCGTCAAGAACTCCCACTTGGTGGGCGCCAGGACGCACAATGTAGGTGGCGAGCGGCAAAGGTTGTGTGGTCGCAGGTGGCTCAGTGTCGCTACTGGAGTCGCTGCCACCAGAACAAGCCACAAGTCCGCCGATGAAGACAAAGCCAATAATGAATGCCGTGAAGCGATGTGTCATGGATCTCATATTTCCCCCGTTGTTAATGAGACCAACACTAGAGGGCGTCTATGAGGCACAATGGGTTCGTGCAGAATAAAAATTTTGTAGCCCCTGATGTGACAGTGATGGTTGAGGACCTCAGTCGGCTCGTCAACATTGAATCTCCGTCATTGGACATTGATGCCTTGACTGCAAGCGCGGGCGAATTGGCGGCGATGATGGATCACCGTTTGGGTGCGCCCCCAACGATTGTTGATTCGGCCGTGGGGCCACATGTGTACTGGTCGGGAGGTGGGGATCCGAAAGTTTTAATCGTCGGACACCACGACACGGTATTCGCCAAAGGTGCTCTGGCACAGCGCCCCTTCACCGTCGTCGCTGATCGAGCAACAGGTCCCGGCATCTTTGATATGAAAGCGGGAATCATCCAAGCCATACATGGCGTTGCTGCACTAGCGGATAAAACAGGTGTGGAAATATTCATCACCTCTGATGAAGAAGTGGGTTCGCATCATTCACGTGACTTCATTGTTGAACGCGCTCAGGCGTGCGGAGCAGTCTTAGTTTTGGAGCCGAGCGCTGATGGTGGAGCGTTGAAAACAGCGCGTAAGGGAACAGGAACTTTCGAACTCCATGTACATGGTCGGGCCTCGCATGCCGGACTTGAGCCTGAAAAAGGCGTGAATGCGTTAATTGAAGCGGCTCAACAGATTCTTGAAATCGCTCAGTTTGGCGACGGCGAACTTGGGACTACCGTGACGCCCACTGTGGCTGTTATTGGTTCGGTGGACAATGTGGTGCCAGCACACGCCAAGATTTTCATTGATGTGCGCGTCGTTGAAGCACAAGAACGCCAACGCGTTGAAGCGGCGATGAATTCTTTGATCGTCAATAATCCGCAAGCGCGTCTTGAAATGAAAGGTGGATTCAACCGTCCGCCAATGGCCCCCACTGCCTCTACATGGTTATTTCCTATGGCAGTTGAAGTGGCCAACGAGTTGGGCTTGCCAACTGTTCATGGCGTGGCAGTTGGTGGTGGCTCCGATGGAAATTTTACTGCTGCTGCTGGTGTCGCCACATTGGATGGGCTTGGAGCAGTTGGTGGCGGAGCGCACGCCGATCACGAATGGGTTGATGTCGCGCAGATGCCCCAACGCGCACTATTGATCGCAGGGCTCGTGCAGCGCTTACAAAACCGCAGCGAACACTAGGTTCTCACTACTCCAGTTCGGGTAGGTGGGTTCCCACAGCCAAGGTTCCAGCAGCGCGATAAATCTCGAGTTTGCTACGACTGTCTTCAATGTCAAGGTTGCGCATTGTCAGTTGGCCGATGCGGTCAAGAGGACCAAAGGGTTGATCCTCCACGCGTTCCATGCTCAGACGTTCGGGTGAATATGTGAGATGTGGGCCCGTCGTATTGAGCACGGTGTAGTCATCACCGCGCCGTAAACGCAACGTCACTTCACCTGTGATAGCAGAACCCACCCAACGCATGATGGGTTCACGGAGCATGAGACTTTGCGGGTCAAACCAGCGACC
Source organism: Actinomycetota bacterium (assembly GCA_005801025.1). Lineage (GTDB taxonomy): Bacteria > Actinomycetota > Acidimicrobiia > Acidimicrobiales > Ilumatobacteraceae > Casp-actino8. Next base: position 156 of record SYDZ01000268.1, on the reverse strand, counting down.
TTCGTACAACAAACGACCTAAACGGCGACCCATGGTGCGGTAGTTCTCGATCGTGCCTTCGTTATGGATAGCGGTGACAAGGCGTTCGTAGGCAATATGTAGAAGAGCCAATCCCGGCGCCTCGTAAATACCGCGACTTTTTGCTTCAATGATGCG
>SYDZ01000267.1 GCA_005801025.1 Actinomycetota bacterium | reverse complement strand
CGGTTCAACTGGACTCGAACTGCAATATGACAAAGTGCTCAGCGGTCACGACGGATCAATGATTCGTGAATTACTCAATGGCAGGAGCCTGCCAGGCACGAGTCGCATCGTTGAGCAAGCACGACCGGGGACTGACTTGGTACTCACCATTGACCGTTCGATGCAGTTCCAAACCGAGCAGTTACTGCTTGCCCGAGTTAATGAACTCAATGCCAAGGGTGGCAACGTCGTCATTCTCGACACGAAAACCGGCGAGGTCTTATCCATCGCTAGCGTACGCCGCGAAAGCAATGGAATCGCCGAAGTCACCAGCGCCAACCTGGCTGCCGTTGAATCCTATGAACCAGGCTCAGTGGCCAAGGTTTTCAGCATCGCCGCCACCATCGATATTGGTGTCAGTCGCCCTGAGCGCGTGTACGAAGTTCCTGGGGTTTACATCTTCGACCCAAAGACAGAATTTGAAAAGACGATTTATGATGCATACCCGCATGAACTGGAGCCGATGTCTTTGCGTGACATCATCGTCGATTCATCAAATATTGGGACTCTTATGGCAGCAAGCGAAGTTGGTTCGCCCAAATTACGTGACTACTTGTCGGAGTTTGGGTTCGGACAGCAGACGGGTCTTGACTTCCCTGGAGAAAGTGCTGGTGTCTTAAAGGAAGCCAAGAATTGGCGCGGCTCGGAGAATGCCACTATCTCCTATGGCTATGGTTTTTCCAGTACATCGTTGCAACTTGCCGCCGCAGTGAATGTCGTTGCGAATCGCGGCGTGTATGTTTCGCCAAAGTTTGTGAGATCCACGATTGACGAAAAGGGCTCATTGTGGGAAACACCGAGCGGTGAAACACATCGCGTTATCTCAGAAACGACGGCGTCAACAATGATTGATTTGCTCGCAGGAGTCGTCTGTGAGGGAACGGGAGTGCGCGCCCAAGTTGACGGCATTGCAGTTGCTGGTAAGACGGGAACAAGCCGCAAGATTCAAACCAATGGGACCTACATCAGCGACAGTGGTCTGCGCTCATATTTTGCGACCTTCGTCGGTTTTCTTCCAGCTGCTGATCCTCAAATCACAATTTTGGTCTCTATTGATGAACCGGATCCTTCAAGCCGTGACCGATTCGGTGGGACGGCAGCGGCACCAGCATTTGCAAAACTAGCGTCAATGGCGATCCACGAACGATCAATTGATCCGACGATTGGTGATAACGGATGTCGGGTCACGAAATGACGCTGGCGAAGCTGAAGGTTGGGCAGATAGCAGAGATGTTTGTGGCATCGGACGCTCTGATCACTGCGGCTCTGAGCGACATTGAAGTGACTTCCATTACTCACGATTCACTACAAGCAGAAAAAGGTTCGTTGTTTTGCTGTGTACTTGGCGATCGCTATGACGGACACAGTTTTGCGAGTGACGCCGTTGCGCGTGGCGCCAGCGCTCTGATGGTTGATCATTTCTTGCCGGAGATTGACCCTGGCATTGCGCAAATCATTGTCACAGATGTGCGCTCCTGCGTGGGGGCCGTTGCCGCCAAGGTTCATGGGAATCCTTCACGACAACTATCTGTCGTTGGCATTACAGGAACAAACGGTAAGACAACGACAGCACATCTGTTGGCTTCAATTCTGCGTTCGGATCAGGTCAACACGGAAATTCTTGGAACTCTTTCGGGGGGCTTCACGACCCCTGAAGCAGCAGTTCTACAAAAGATGTTTGCCGATATGTTGGACGTTGGTGTGCGAGCTATAGCGATGGAGGTTTCATCTCATGCCTTAGCTCTTGGACGCGTCAATGGTACTTATTTCTCGCAAACGGTATTCACCAACCTTGGAATTGACCATTTGGATTTTCATGGAACGCAAGAAGAATATTTTCGAGCAAAATTGCGTTTGTTTAATGCTGAGTTCAGCAAACTCGGAATTGTTAATGCTGATGATCCTTTTGGGCAGAAAATCATTGAGCAAGCAGACATTGCGATTACTCCGTTTTCGATGCAAGATATTCATGACTTGGAAGTTTCAGCGGTTGAACATAGTTATACATGGCGAGAACATCGAATCGAGGTAGCGATTGGGGGATCCGTCAATGTCATGAACTCCATTGCAGCCGCAACGACGGCCAGTGAGATGGGCGTTACTCCTCAAGCGATCATTCAAGGTCTACGTGAGTTACCACCGATTAGTGGCAGATTTGAAAAAGTTGAGGCCGGACAAGACTTCGTTGTGCTGGTTGATTTCGCTCATACACCCGATGGTTTGGCTCAAGTGCTGCGTTCAGTGCGTGAATCAACTCCTGGGGGTCGGGTCCTCGTTGTTTTTGGATGTGGCGGAGACCGCGACAAGATGAAACGTCCGATGATGGGTGAGATTGCCGTGTCCCTCGCTGATCACGTTGTGGTGACCTCCGATAACCCTCGCAGTGAGAATCCAGAGACCATTATCGCCTCCGTTGTCGCTGGCATTCCGGAACATTTGCGACACCGACTTGTTGCCACCGAGGTTGATCGAAGGCTTGCTATTCGAAGAGTGTTGAGGCTGGCCGAGCCTGCGGATGTGGTCGTTATTGCCGGCAAGGGTCACGAGACGACGCAAACAATCGGTGCAGAGGTTCTACCATTCGATGATCGGCTAGTTGTGACAGAGATTTTGAGGGGTGTCGGATGATTGCGGTGATGATTGCAGCGATCACCGCTCTCATCTCTTCGCTTCTTGGGAGTCGGTTCCTGATTGGCTTTTTCAGAAATCGCGGTAAGGGTCAACCTATTCTCGGTAGAGAGGATCACGGACCCGACCACCATCACAGCAAAGCCGGTACTCCAACGATGGGAGGTTTAGCCATCGTTGGGTCGGCACTGTTGGGTTGGATCATCGCTCACATTCGTGATGGGTTGGCTTTTTCTAATCAGGCTCTGATTATTTGGGTCGGCATCTTGGCCATGGCGGGGATGGGGTTGATTGACGATGTCATCAAAGTCAATAAGGGCCATAATCGCGGAATTTTTTGGAAGAAGAAGGGTTACATCACCTTTGGCTTAGCATGCCTGATCACATGGCTCTTAGTTGCGGTGGTTGATATTTCGGAAACGATTTCCT
>SYDZ01000023.1 GCA_005801025.1 Actinomycetota bacterium | reverse complement strand
ATCACCGAAGTTGGCGGAACCGTCGGCGACATCGAAATTCTCCCGTTTTTAGAAGCTATTCGTCAGTTTCGCAAGGAAGCGGGGCGGGACAATGTGTGCTACATCCATGTCACTTTGGTGCCTTTTATTGGGCCATCTGGTGAGCAAAAGACCAAGCCTACGCAACACTCAGTCACTGAACTACGTAGTCGCGGCATTCAGCCTGATGTGATTGTCTGTCGCAGCGAAGAACCTTTGAGTGCGAGTTTGAAACGCAAGATTTCTAATCTCTGCGACGTTGATGAGCGAGCCGTTGTCAATGCCGCTGATGTGCGAAATATTTATGAGTTGCCCCTCGTCTTACATGAGGAAGGTCTTGACACGGTTATCTGCGACACTCTGCGTCTTGAGGCTCCCATTGATTTATCGTCATGGCAAGATCTCGTTGACAAAGTTGATCATGCGACCAAGCCTGTGCGCATTGGACTCATTGGTAAGTACATCGAACTGCACGACGCTTACTTGTCGGTTGTGGAAAGCATTAAACACGCCGGCTTCCATCACGGTGCAAACGTAGAAATTGATTGGATCCAAGCCGAAGAAGTGGAAGGTCTATTAGCGCAAGGTCGACTCTCAGATCTTGATGGGATTGTCATTCCTGGTGGATTTGGTATTCGTGGTGTCGAAGGAAAAATAGCGGCAGCCGGATTTGCTCGTGAAAACAATCTTCCGTGTCTCGGTTTGTGTCTTGGTATGCAAGTCATGACAATCGAATATGCGCGTCATGTTCTTGGAATGTCGGATGCTCATTCCACTGAATTTGATCCCACGACAAAACATCCTGTGATTGACATTATGAATGATCAGCGTGACATCACCGATAAGGGTGGAACAATGCGACTCGGTGCGTATTACGCAGTTCTACAACCAGGTTCTCAAGTGGCGCAGGCCTACGGTGAGGCAGTAGTGAGTGAGCGTCACCGCCATCGCTATGAGTTCAGTAGCCAATATCGCACACGCTTTGAGGCATCTGGTTTTGTCTGCAGCGGCACCTCGCCAGACAAGCGTCTCGTCGAGTTCATTGAATTAGCTGATCACCCATTTTGGGTGGGAACGCAGGCTCATCCCGAATTCAAGAGTCGTCCAGATAGGCCGCATCCGCTATTTCGCGAGATGGTTCGCTCCGCCTTGGAATATCGCGCTCGTCATCGCCCTGAGGTCATCGTGACCGACGAACAGCATTCAGAGGCACGCTCCGCCTGAGCGGATCATGGGATCTTTCCAACATCTGGGAGACCAGCTGATTCATTCTGGGTATATCTGGAATGTGGTTGTCGGTGAGTTTGTGGCCCCGAACGGAGAAACGTTCACCCGCGACATTGTGCGCTCTCCCGGAGCGGTTGCGGTCGTCCCCATCCGTTATAACGAGCAGGGTGTCGCACAGGTGATCTTGGTCAAGCAGTTCCGCGCTGCGTTCAATTCCGTGATTATCGAAGTCCCTGCGGGCATGCGTGATGTGCCTCATGAATTACCTGAGGAAACTGCGCTTCGCGAATTGATTGAAGAGACGGGTTTCTCTGCCGAAAAAATGGAACTCTTGCATCGCTTTTATCCTTCGACGGGGATGACTGATGCGGTTCTGCATGTATACCTTGCCACTGGATTGACAGAGGTTGGTCGTCAAGCCCACGGACCCGAAGAAGACCATATGGAAATTTTCGAAATTCCTCTAGCGCTCGCTGTCGGCATGGTGGTCAGCGGCGAGATAGCGGACGCTAAATCAACGATTGGTTTGTTACTTGCTGAGCGTCAATTGAACGCTCGTGATGGAGTGGCACCTTGAAATGGGCATTGTGGATATAACAGAATCGCTTCCCCTTGAAGTGGAAGAATTTCTTCTTTGGATGTTGGCTGAGCGGGGTCGTTCAAAAAATACCTTGTCGGCTTACCGTCTTGATCTGACGAACTATTGCGATTGGTTAGTCGTCAAGAAAATGGATTTGGCAACCGTGCAAGCACGTGACATTGATGCGTATGCGGCGGTGCAACGTAGTTCGGGTGCGGCCCCTTCAAGTGTGGCGCGACGGATGGCTGCCGTACGAATGATGCACCGCTTTCTTCTAGCGGAAGGAACTCGCGGCGACGACCCAACAGCAGATTTTGATGGGGTGAAGGTTCCGACTGGTATTCCCAAACCTTTGAGCGAAGAAGAAGTTGAGAGTCTCTTGGCTGCAGTTGTCGGTGAAAATGCAGTGGCGTTCAGAGATCGCGCTTTATTGGAGTTGTTGTATGCCACAGGGGCGCGTATCTCGGAGATTTGTGGACTTTCCATTGGTGATATCGATCTTGATGGGGGACTAGTTCGCTTGTACGGCAAGGGTTCCAAGGAGCGTTTGGTTCCTGTGGGACGATGCGCCCGAGAGGCCGTTGATCGCTGGTTGCAGCAGGGTCGCATCGAGATGGTACCGAAGCGTTGGCTTCGACGCGAAGATTCAGAGGCAATCTTTTTGAATATGCGCGGTGGGCGCCTCGGGCGTCAAGCCGCATGGGCGGTCGTTGCCCGTGCCGGTGAGAAGGCGGGCCTGAAGAGCGTGCTGTCACCTCACGTCTTGCGTCACTCCTGTGCCACGCACATGCTTGACCATGGTGCCGATCTGCGCATCGTGCAAGAAATGTTGGGCCATGTTTCCATCTCGACGACACAGATCTACACCAGCGTTTCACAGGAACGTTTATTGGACCAATATCGCTCTGCACATCCACGAGCTCAAGTTTCCCGAGGGAGTTGACAGTGGAGTCTGGATCATCAACTCGGCATTTAGCGAAACGCTTGTTGACATCACTATCACGACGAGCGTTGAGCGTTGAGCAACTTGCTTGGGTGAGAAAACATTTATTGGAAGATGAGTTTTCTTTGTGGACAAAAATGGCAGTGAGTGATCAGCGTCATGCGCTTATTGTCGCACAAAGATTTGTGACTCTGAAACCAGATGCACAGCGTGATCATGTAGCGGCCGCATTGTTGCACGATGTCGGCAAAATCAACTCCCATTTAGGTATCGCGATGCGTGTGATTGCGACTTTGATCGGATCTCGAACGGAGCGTTTGCGGGCGTATCACGATCACGAAACGATTGGTCTTGCGTTGTGTGTCAAAGCACATTCAACAGCTGAAACATTGCGCGTTTTGCGAGCAGATTCGACGGATGAGATTGCGGCAATGATTCGTCGTGCCGACAACATCTGAATGTCAGTTCGGCGGTAGCAAGCCGATGTTGCTGTAAGCGCGAGCCAGCGTTGCCGAAGCCACGGAGCGTGCCTTGTCGGCGCCAACACGAAGCAGACGCGAAAGTTCGGCTTGATCGCCCATCAGTTCGCGGTAGCGATGCTGAATCGGCGTCAGTACGTCGACAACTGCCTCGCCAGTATCGGCTTTCAGGGGACCGTACTGGGTGTAAGCAGTGGCAGTTTGCTCTGGGGTGCGACCAGTGCAGGCAGCCAAAATCTCCAAGAGATTGGAGATACCTGGCTTTTCGGTGCGATCAAAACGAACCTCACCATCCGAATCAGTGACGGCACGCTTGAACTTCTTAATAATCGCCGAGGGTTCATCAAGTAAGTAAACAATGCCGGAGTCGCCGGCCGCCGATTTGGACATTTTGGCGGTGGGTTCCTGGAGATCGGTGACCTTGGCGCCGGCACGGGGAGTGATAATTTTCGGCACGACAAAGGTTTTTCCGAAACGTCCGTTAAATCTCATGGCAATGTCACGGGTGATCTCAATGTGCTGGCGTTGGTCTTCGCCCACTGGCACCTCATCAGCGTCGTACAGCAAAATGTCGGCAGCCTGCAGGGCGGGATAGGTAAACAATCCAGCCGAGATGAAATCGGCTTCGCGCTTGGCTGACTTGTCCTTAAATTGTGTCATCCGACTGAGTTCGCCGTGAGAAACCGTACATTCCATGACCCAGCCCAATTGAGAGTGCTCGGGCACATGACTCTGCACAAAGACCGTGGCAACGTCAGGGTCGAGTCCCACCGCAAACAGAGTGGCCGCTAATTCGAGGGTGCTCGCGCCGAGTACGCCAGGACGATCGGTCACGGTGAGGGCGTGGAGGTCAACAATGCCGTGAAAAGCATCGCATTCATGTTGACCGCTGACCCACGTGCGTAAGGCCCCGAGGTAGTTGCCAAGATGGACGACGCCCGTGGGCTGGATGCAGGATAAGACTCTTGGCACGGACCAATTCTACTCGTGCACTCACTCATCACGGTCGTTTTTCACCGATTTGCCTGCTCCTGAGACGCGCGGGCGATTAGCCTGAAGGTGATGGCTGTTGATGTCTCCACTCCGGTCTTTGAAGGCCCATTCGATCTTCTGCTGCACCTGATCCTCAAGGAGCAGGTGGATATTTACGAAGTTGACTTGTCCGTGATCGTGAATTCATATGTGGCTGAAATCGCCAATATGGATGTTCTCGATCTGGAATTGGCGACGGAGTTCTTGCTCATTGCGGCCACCCTCGTGGACATCAAAGCTCGACGCTTGCTCCCAGGGCGCGAGGACATTGATATTGACGAGGAACTCGGCATCTGGGAGGAGCGCGACCTCTTGCTGGCGCGCTTGCTTGAATGCAAGACCTTCAAGGATGTCGGTCAGGTATTTGCGCAGTTGGCTAGTGCTGCCGACCGTTCCTATGCGCGTCGTTGTGGTCCCGATGAACGTTTCCTGGAATTGATGCCCGATCTCTTGGAAGGGGTCAAACCGCGCCAGTTCTTGGCCGCCTACATGCGCGCCATGGCACCTAAGTTGGCACCCAAAGTCGACCTTCTCCACGTGGGTGTCATCAAAGCCAACGTTGCCGATGCCCTTGCTGAACTTGTGGATGAGTTGCCGCGTATTGGGCGCATTAGTTTTCGTCACTTGACCGCCGATCTCGTCGATCGCATTGAAGTGATCGTGCGCTTCTTGGCTTTGCTTGAACTTTTCAAACAGGGTTTTGTGGAGTTGCAGCAAAATGAAAAGTTTGGCGATATTCAGATCGTCTGGTTGAGTGACAGGGAATCAGCGATGGCTGGTTCCCT
>SYDZ01000266.1 GCA_005801025.1 Actinomycetota bacterium | reverse complement strand
GTCCGCGTTGCGTGATGGTGACGCGAGATGTGGGGAGTGATGTCGCTGGCGACCGCTCAGTGTTGCGGCACATCATTCGCGAGTTAGATCAGAATCTCGGGGTGTATGCCAAGATCATCAAACCTGGAGTCGTCACTGTCGGTGATTCACTGCGTTTTATCTAACGCCATCAAGAATGAGTTTGGCGATTTGGCGAGCAGCTTCGCCGTCGTAGTGCAGACCGTCGTAGCGACGAATGCGCTCACAGTCGTCGGGATCTGACGGGCACACAGTATCCCGAAGACGAACAACCGCTCTTCCTAGTTCTGCGGCAACATCGTCATATGCAACAATCTCGCATTCTGTTCCAGCGACGTCAACGGCAGAATGATCAAGTCGCGGGACTGGAGCCACAAGAATGACCTGCGAGGCTACATCCTCAAAATATGTGACGAGGCGTCTAATGCGCTCACGGGTTAATTCTTCAGCGCCCGCATCACAGAAGTTATACGAAATGCCGTTCTCCATAAACCCGATTCCAGTGCCGCCCCACCAAATGATTGCAATATTGATGTCAAGTTCTTGAGCACGAGCGCGAGTTTGTTGCAAGAAAGTTACGCATTCAGGTTTGCCATACTGGTCGTTTTTGTCTTCAGAAGGCACACAACCTGGATCGGCTCGAACTTCAATGTCAATGCCAAGCGATTCGGCTTCGGCTTGCAATTCATCGGCGGCAACAGCAGGAAGTGAATCCCCAAAGACCATGACTCGTTGAGGTTGGTTAATGGGGACTGAATCAAGAGTTGTTGGTTGAGGTGCCAGCGTGACGCTGATGTCAAGTGCTGGCGCAGATGGGGTTGAAACAGTCAAACTTATAAAGACGATGACAACGGCGACCGCAGCAGATGTTAGAAGTCCGATACGTGGAAGGCGTTGATGCCGAATCGGTGACTCAACGAATCGATACGACAATCCCGCCAGCGCTACTGATATCAAAGTCACGACAACAAATTGGGTGACGCTATGCAGATCATCAAACTTGTGTGAAATAACTAATGGCCAATGGAACAAATAGATGCCATAACTCCAACGACCGATCGTCCGAAGTACTGGCGACGACAGGAAACGGTTATTCCTAGTGGTGCTATAAACGACCGCCGCAATGCCAGCAAGCGAAATCACAATCAGTGGTCCAGAGAAAACCCACGTTTGATCTCCTGGTAACCACATCGCCGCAGGGGCAAGAACTACGAGAGCGAAAGTGGGCAATATCCATGTGGGGATGGTGACTTTCTTCGGTGGCCAACCACGAGTTGCGATGGCGGCACCGAGCAAAAAGGCAACAGTACGGGTGTCGGTCCCTTGGTAGATGCGATCAATCGACAAGCCTGTGTGGATGCCGATGACTTGAATAGCCGCCGAGACAGTGGCTCCCAGTAGCGCCACTTTTCCGAGCGTCGTAGGTGTCCAGCGCTTGAGCACAAACCAAACGACAATTGGCCACATGACATAGAACTGTTCTTCGATCGCCAGTGACCACAAGTGTCGAAGTGGGTCTGGTGTGGCAAAGTCGTCCCAGTAACTCGTGCCACTAAAGATGTGCACCCAGTTCGTGGAATAGGTGACCGCTCCCCAGATATTGCGTGCTCTGACATTGAGTTGATCAAGTTTTACTAATGTAGCGATGAGTGCTAAGAGGATGATCAGTGCTGGAACAAGGCGGCGAAGGCGACGCATCCAAAATGCGCCGAGGGCCACGCCACCGTTGCGCTCGTATTCGGCAACCATCAGACCAGTAATTAAGAATCCTGAGATGCCGAAGAAAAGATCAACGCCGATCCACCCTCCGTCAATGACGCCACTATGAAAAGCCACGACAATGAGAACGGAGATGGCGCGCAACCCGTCTAGTCCCGGGAGATAGATATTTTCTTCGCCGAGTTCGCTCCGCACCGTTGAATTCATGTGTGTTGATTATCCATTGACAATGGGTACCGGCGTAGTGAGTCCACCAAATGATGAGCCACCTTCACGACCGTTGAGAACAGCAAACGGATCACGAATATCATCTTGATAGCCCAAGGCAAAAGCCCCCATTGAGTAGCCAGCCAATTTCTGGACATGCTCAGGCAGTTCACGAGCGACATCTGGCGGACATGAGAGGTATTGATTTTCTTCTTGGCGCAACCACCCCAGGATGTAGTCAACATTGAGAGCGCGTCGAACCTTTTGCGATCGGTTTGCTCCGCCGCCGTGAATTGTCCGTCCCGTATATAAAACAATTGAACCCTTGGGCATCGTTGCCGGCACAGCGCGATGATCGTCGGTGATGGCTGATGGTGGATCAAGCAAACTGTTGGGGATGACTCTGGTGGCACCGTTCTCTTCGGTGAAATCATCCAAGGCCCAGATTGTTGAGACCTCAACATCCATCTCGGGAGGGAAGGGGAACATATTAAAACACCATTGATCGCGGTGCAGGCCTTGGGCTTGACCGCCAGGATCTATGGCGATGATTTGCGTGAGATGCAACTGAAATGTGCTGGCATAGGGATGAAGAATTTGTTGGGTAATGTCAAGAACGAGAGGGTGTGCGACAAGATCAATACTGGAACGAGATCGTGCCAATAGCGCGCCAGTTCGTTTTGTCTGCAAGCCAGTGAAGTTTTCACTGCCGTAGGGCGTGGCGTCAATGAACGGCTGCATTTCTTGGAGCACGTGGTCCACGACTTCGGTGTCCACGAGACGTTCAATGATCGCGCAACCAACGGTGGAGAGGGCTTGGACAACTTCACTGCTGGCAACCGAATGATCAAAGCGAGGGAGATCAGACATTGGCACAGGATATATCAGGTTTATTGCCGATTAGGAAGGCAACGTGGCTTTCAACTTGGGTAGCACATGGGACCATGATGATCGCAGCCCAGGATGTAGATCAAAATTTTCCACTGTTGACAATCCGACCCAGCGCACTTCGTCGGATTCGTAGTTCGCTTCGTGTGCGCCGACATCACCCGTGACATGTGCAATGACCGTGTCGTAGCGCCAGTTTCCATGATTGTCTGAATATGTATCCTTGACATCAAGAAATTCGGCGTCAATCCCCGCCTCTTCATATGCTTCGCGAATGGCCGCTTCAATGGAGCTTTCGTGAGAGTCCAACGCGCCGCCAGGAATTGCCCATGTGCCACCCCCGTGAGTCCATCCTGCGCGCAGTTGCAACAACACATGGGGTTCACCCATGTCGAAACGAACCATCAACAGACCAGCTGCTCCGTGGAGTCCCCAATGGCGAAAGCCACACTGGCAAAATACCCAACCGTCGCCATCTCGCATACCCATAGTTACGATGTTGGCACAACTGCTAGGGCAGCGGCGGGTGCAGAGCGATGTTTAGTGCCCGCGAGTAACAGTCCGAGCATCACTAACACGATCATGGTGATGGCAGTGATTGCAAAAGTAGTGCCGCGACCGAAATGGTCATAACTCCAACCTGCAAACGAAGCACCTACGCCACCCGTTAAAGTTTGCAGCCCGCCCAGTAGTCCTTGCGCTCCTGCTTGGCGTTCAGTGGGTGCCGCCAAACTGATCGCCACGCCGGTGCTGGTGACGGTGAGACCGTCGTTAATGATGTGGATGAGAAATACGCCCATCATGAGATACGGGCTGGGGAGAACACCATACAAAACCATGCAGGATGCGCCGATGACCATTCCAAGTGCACCGACGCGGTATGCGCCTTTACGTTGCGCTAAACGTCCACCGATGGGGCCCAACACAATCATGGGGAGCGCGAACAGACTGACCCCAGCGTTGGCCATCCATTCAGGACCGCTGAGATCATCCATCATGATGGACCACAGAGAGTCAAAGGTACCAATCATTAAGAACAGAGCCAGTCCAATGAGGACTGCGCCCGACACCGCAGGGATGCGTAGCAAATCAAAAGCCAAGCGCTCGCGAGGACGATCAGCGAGAGCAGTTTCAGGAACATCAACGCGAATGAGAATCATGGTGACCACAAAAACGGCGGCACCGATGATGATGAATGGAGCAGCAATCCCAAAAGTGTCAACCGTTAAAACGGAAATCACTGGACCGAGAGCGAAGCCAGCAATGTCCACACTGAGCAACTTTCCTAAATTGCCTCCAAGATTTTCTGGGTCTGCGACAATGACGATTTTGCGCAGTGCCGGCAGTGCCATTCCACCTCCGATACCCATCAGTGAGCGGCCCAGAACGAGGATTGGAAAGGTCTCTCCAAACCCCATAACGATGGAACCAATAATGACTAGTGCGAATCCGGCGACCATGAGGGTCTTAGCCCGCCCACGATCAGCGAGTGGGGCAATAGATATTTGGCTGAGAAAAGCTGAGAAAAAACCAATTGCCAAGACAAATCCCAAACCTGACTCACTGATTCCGTATTCATCGCGATAATCATCAAGCATGGTGAACATCACGCCATAAGTCGTGGACATTAGTAATGTCGCCACTTGCAACGTTCGAAAAAGTCGTTGAACTGGCACGCAAAAACCTTAGTTGATGACTAGTGGGTGGGGGCGTGCGTGGCGATCAAGGTATCAAGTGCATCGGCGCTGAGTTCTTCAAGCGCCGAACATGAGTGCAAGACCGCGACCACATGTGGATCACCATGAGTGGCGGCGATACCTCGCCAGGCGTGAGCGCCTTGACGTTCAGCGTTCGCTTGAATGCGTAACTGATCCCAAATGTCATATGGGGCAAAGGCGTCGTAATACGTTTGCGTGGCCTCAGGGAGCGGTGCCAGTAACTCGTTGCGCAACGCCTCGTCGAGGGTAAAGGCTTGCTCAATGCGATGAGCGATTTCATCTTCGCTATCAGCACAGGTCATCAGGACTGCGTGATGCTCAGGAAGTTCAGCGGCCCACATGCGGTAGCGATTGGCGGCACCTCTTTCAAGGAGGGCGAGGAATCTGGGCATGGCTACAGCTGGTACCCGTGAGATGAAGGGGCTGAGCAATTCGCCGAAACGAGGGACGACAACCGTTGACATACTTCTACTTTAGAGCAGTTAGGGTTCAGATATGCCAATCAAGGTTCAACCAATGACGGGGGTGTTAGCGGCCGAGGTCACTGGAATTGATCTGTGTGATCTCAGCGATGCAGAAATTGCTGAATTGCGAGCGTTGGTTTGCCAACACGAGGTTCTCATCGTTCGCAATCAAAGCCTCGGCCCAGCACAACAGAGTCAGTTTTCTGCTCGGCTTGGACCTTTCGGTGAGGTGCCGTTTATTGCCACGATGGAGGAATATCCGGAGGTCATTCGAGTCGTCAAGGAGGCTGATGAAGGGGCATCTTTCAACTTTGGTGGCGTTTGGCATTCTGATTTTTCATTTCAGGCTGAACCCCCTTCATTTACGATCTTGTCGGCCGTGGACGTTCCTGCTTGGGGCGGAGACACCTGCTTCACTTCAATGAGCGCCGCATGGGCCGCGTTGAATCAGGCGATGCAAGACAAACTTCAGGTCCTAGATGCTGTGCATTCAGCGCGAGATGCCTATTCACCCAAGATGCAGGGCGTGCATTCGGGAATGCGTGGCATGGAAATCGTTTGTGATGATTCGGCAAACGAACAACAGTTGCATCCATTGGTCACGCGGCATCCCGAAACTGAGCGCACCGTTTTATTTTTTAATCGGGCTTATGTTCGCGATATTGATGGCATGACAACTGATGCGGCGCAATCTTTGATCGCCTTTTTGCATCTCCACAGCACTGATGCCAAATTTGGTTATCGGCATAGGTGGCAAGCGGGAGATGTTGTGATTTGGGATAATCGTTCAACTCAACACTTTGCGATGAATGACTACAGCGGCTTTCGTCGAGAATTACGTCGAACAACGATTGCTGGCTCAGTTCCGCGTAGGTGAATGTGCCTTTTGAGCAAAGATGTGCTTGGGGCTGCGGATCAGGATTGATGTCGCATTACCACGATAACGAATGGGGTTTTCCGACCGCGGATGATACCCATCTCTTTGAAAAAATATGTCTTGAAGGCTTCCAGAGTGGTTTGTCGTGGAGCACGATTTTGAATAAGCGCGAAGACTTTAGGCGAGCGTTCTCTGGCTTTGAGATTGACCAGGTCGCAGGATTTGGTGAGAGAGACATTGAGCGACTGTTGGGTGACGCAACAATCGTTCGCCATCGTGGCAAGATTCGGTCAACGATTAACAATGCGCAGCGATGTCTCGAACTCATTGAAGAAGTGGGATCACTGGCGACCTACATCTGGGGTTTTGAGCCCAAGAGTGTTTCGTTGGATGTGCGGGCGATTTCTCCAGAGTCAACTGCCTTATCCAAGGATCTCAAGAAACGGGGCTGGAGTTTTGTTGGACCCACAACGATGTATGCCTTCATGCAGTCCCTCGGGTTAGTCAATGACCACTCCGCCGAGTGTTTTGTTCGTGAACAGGTTGAGGCCGCCCGCCAGAAATTCCCTCGCCCTGTCTGAACTATTCAATATTTCTTCAGCGTCACAGGCCAATAGCGCACACACGGTCACGGAATCTGAGAAACTAAAGGGCGTGAGTGACCAGATTGATACCCGAACAGAATGGCTCAGCCCCGATCTCTTAGCGGCAGTGCGTGCCAATGTGCCATTGGTGTATGTGGATGTCATTCCCGTGCGGGTGGATTCCCACGGCCGAGTGACTGAGGTTGGCTTATTACTGAAGGTGGCCTCGGATGGTTCAATTAGCCGAATGTTGGTCTCTGGTCGGATTTTGTATGGTGAGCGAGTTCGCGATGCATTGGTTCGGCATCTAGAAAAAGACTTGGGACCGCTAGCCCTGCCGCACATTCCTCCGAACCCATCACCTTTCACGATCGCTGAATACTTTCCCGACCCAGAGATCAGCGGATTCGTGGATCCGCGCCATCACGCCGTGAGTTTGGCTTATGTGGTTCCCGTGTCGGGGGACTGTACACCCACTCAGGAGGCCCTGAATCTGGCTTGGTTTACCCCCGCCGAAGCCGCTAGTAGCAAAATCGCTGCCGATATGACTGGCGGACAGGATCGCCTATTGCGTCTTGGGCTGGCGCATGTTGGCAAATTGCCGTAGGGGTTGCTAGCCGGTTGTCGTCCCTGAGCGACGTTTGCGAATCCGTCGTGGCTCTTTGTGGGAATTTGGGTTGGAGACCACATGAGTCTCGTCGTCGATATCGATAGAGATTCCGTCAGCATCAATGTCCTCGGGTTCACCTGAAGCTTCCCAGATCACAGCCCCTTCATCTTTTGGCTTGCGACCAAGGATTTTTTCTAATCCAAGCATGGTGCTGAAAACTATGGCACCAAGCGAACCATGCCGGGCCCTTGCCCGCTCCATCATCGCTCGTTCAGCTTCTGTTATTGGATCAAGCATGACGAGATGCACGGTAGCGGTTTTTTAGGCCGATGTCCGCAAAATGACCTCGTTATTCGTTTACTCTTTGATGATCACCACGAAACGCAACATTCTTCACTCGGCCGCCAAACTGCGAACGGCTCTCGTAGGTATGTCAACCCTTCGTTTTGATGCGATGTCCACGATCGGACCCGCACCACTTGATCAAAGCGTGATTGAAAAAGTCATCTGTCGTGGTCGTCACATTGATATTCAATGGGATGACGGAATCATCTTGACAACATCTTTGCGCTTCACTGGACAATGGCATCTATATCGTGCTGGCGAACAATGGCGTAAGGAAACTCATCGGGCACAAGTCGTCATTGAAGTCTCTGATTGGGTCGCTGTTTGTTTTGATGCTGCTATGGCTGAAACATTTCGCGTGCCACATCGCGGGCGACATCCGCAGTCGGGTGGAGTAGGACCAAATATTTCTCAGGTGCGCTGTGACATGACTGCGTGCACTCGGAATCTTTTGCAACATCACGATCAATCAGAGATGGTCGTTGATCTTCTCGCCAACGAATCGGTGATCAGTGGCTTGGGTAACGTCGCCCGAAGTGAAACTTTGTGGGCCGTCGGTCTCAGCCCATTTGCCAAAATCGGTGATTTGTCTTATGAGGATTGCGAAACTTTAGTGGAGACAGCGGCACGCATTTCTCGCTTGCCTCATGGCACTTCATCGTCGGTTTACGGACGAAATGGACAGCGGTGCAATCGATGCCATGGAACAATCGAATGCAAAGTTCAGGGCATGCAACGACGGGCCATCTTTTGGTGTCCTGATTGCCAGCAACGGTTAGACCGACGACTTCTTCCAACTGATTTGATTCAGGGAGATCATACGCCGACACATCCCGCTGAATTGCTGTTTATTTCCGATGCCATAGCTGCTCGCAAGAGATCAAAGATCATCAATGATGTCAGGGATTTTGCCTGATCTACAACGAGCTTTAGGCGTTTCCCATGATCTTGTCAACGATGATTTCAATCGCTACCCGATCAGCGCGTTCTTTGGGTTGGCGATATCGACGGGCGTAACCCTCAACCGCGAGTGCTACAGAATCAGAGTCGGTCACTAAACGCACTACGCCCTCAAGAGTGAGCCAACGTCCACGATCTACCTGGCTGACGACGGCTCGTCCACCGCGAGCGGCATTGCGTGTCTTGACAGATCCCGAAAAAGTGATGATCCGTACAATTCCCGAGGGTATGTCAAAAGAAAAACCTACGGGCACTACATGAGGTGAACCATCGCCACGCATGGTTGTCAAAGTGGCGAGATGGTTCTCTTGCAAGAATTGTGCCATGTCATCAGAGAACAAGAGTGGGTCGTACATTATCCGTATCTCCTACTGCGTTGCGATGGCGGCAAGTACATCAAGTTTGGCTGCTCTGCGAGCTGGAAAGATTGCCGCCACGATGCCGACAACGATTGAGGCCAGCAAAATAGTCACAACCGTATTGACAGGAATCTGAGTTGTTGTGACAAATGAATCGGGTAACGCCATGGCGACAGAAACTCCGAGTGGAATACCGACAACGACCCCGAGGGTGGCGCCGAAAACAGAAACGATAATCGCCTCCCAACGCACGGATCGTTTGAGGTGTCGCTTGCTCATCCCGACCGCTCTGAGTAAACCGAATTCACGTGTGCGTTCATAGACCGATAGGGCCATGGTGTTGGCGATCCCAAGTACGGCAATCAAAATGGCGAATATTAAAAGCCCGTAAACGATCGCTAATAACTGGTTCAGTTGGTCTTCTTGTGATTTTTGAAACTCGGACTGATCTTGAACCTCAGCACTTGGAAAATCTTCGGCGACTTTCTCCACGGCAACTCGGGCATCTTCAATACTCACCCCATCGGCGATTTTGGCACCGATGAAGAAATCGACAGGTGGGGCCTTGGAGGCTTGGCTGAGAGTCTCGAGGCTGATCAACCAGTTTCCTGCAACGGCGGCTTCGGCGTAAATGCCGCCGATGACGAGGGTTGTAGTCGTGCCATTTTGCCAGGTG